>NZ_JAAQWU010000015.1:0-159250 GCF_012985695.1 Pseudomonas sp. WS 5027
CCGAACTCAGTAGTGAAACGATGCATCGCCGATGGTAGTGTGGGGTTTCCCCATGTGAGAGTAGGTCATCGTCAAGATTAAATTCCGAAACCCCAATTGCGAAAGCAGTTGGGGTTTTGTTTTGGGCTGTCGAAAAGGCTTTGGCATATCGCCATTGTTCATTCCGACAAATTTGCACAGTTATTTCTGAACCAGAACACTAGAATAGACGCCTGATCATTTTAGACTTAGAGCCCTATATGTCCGACCCGGTTGATATCACCCAGGTGTCCGACCTACCGCTAGAGGACCTGGTTGCCTGCCACGAGTGCGACTTGCTGATGCGCAAGCCAGAGCTTGCACACGGTGAAAAGGCCCTGTGCCCACGCTGCGGTTATGAGATGTACGCCCACCGCTACAATGTCGTCGAGCGCAGCCTGGCCTTGGTGATCGCAGCTTTGTTGTTATACGTCCCTGCGAACTTTCTACCCATCATGCAGCTCAATCTACTCGGGCAGTCTTCTGAAGACACGGTCTGGAGCGGCGTAGTCGCCCTGTTTAATACCGGCATGCAAGGCGTCGCCGTGGTGGTGTTCCTGTGCAGCATGGGCATTCCATTGCTTAAGTTACTGTGCCAACTGGCGGTCTTGCTCAGCATTCGTTGGAACGTAGGCCGCAACTACGGCCTGTTGCTGTACCGCATTTATCACCATCTGCGCGATTGGGGGATGCTTGAGGTCTACCTGATGGGCGTACTGGTGGCGATCGTAAAATTGGCCGACATGGCCGCCCTCAGCATCGGCCTGGGACTGGCCTGTTTTGTCAGCCTGTTGATGGTCCAGGTACTGTTGGAGGTGGTCATGTCACCTCATCAGATCTGGCAAGCGTTGTCCGGGGAGGACGAACATGCGGGCGATTGATGCTGGCATTCTGATTTGTACCGAATGTCACGAATTGAACAGGCAGGACCCAGACACCGACGAACAAACCTGTACCCGCTGCGGCGCGCTGGTCCACGCTCGCCGTCCGAACAGCCTGATGCGCACCTGGGCATTGCTGATTACTGCGGCAATTCTATATATCCCGGCTAACCTGTTGCCTATCATGACGGTCAACTCCCTGGGGCAGGGCGCGCCGAGCACGATCATGGCCGGCGTGATCGAACTGGTTCAGCACGGTATGTTCCCGATTGCCGCCGTGGTGTTTATTGCCAGTATCCTGGTACCAACCTTCAAGCTGGTAGGCATCGCGCTGCTGTTGTTCTCGGTGCAGCGTCACCAGCCGCTTTCTGCCCGACAACGCATTATCATGTACCGCTTTATCGAATTTATCGGCCGCTGGTCCATGCTGGATATCTTCGTGATCGCTATTCTGGTTGCGGTCGTAAACTTTGGGCGACTTGCTAGTATCGAGGCCAATCTCGGTGCTGTGGCATTCGCCAGTGTGGTGATTTTGACGATGCTTGCTGCAGTAACTTTCGATCCCCGACTGATTTGGGATAACACGGAGTCGGACGACGACCATGACTGATTTGCCAAAGGCTAAAACCCGCCCCGCTTCGAACTGGTCGGCCATTTGGGTGCTGCCGTTGATCGCCCTGGTGATCGGCGGGTGGCTCGGATGGCGTGCCTATACCCAGACGGGCATCGAGATCCAGGTGCGCTTTGAAAGCGGTGAGGGCATCCAGGTCAACAAGACCGAAGTGGTCTACAAAGGCATGACCGTGGGTAAGGTCAAAACCCTGGCCCTGGATGACGAGGGCAGCAATCGCGGGGTGATTGCCACCATCGAGATGAACAAGGATGTCGAGCAATATCTCAAGGCCAATACGCGCTTCTGGCTGGTCAAGCCTAGCGTTAGCCTGGCTGGCATTACCGGCTTGGAAACCCTGGTCTCGGGCAACTATATCGCCGCCAGCCCCGGCGACGGTGAGCCCACGCGCAAATTCAAGGCGCTGTCCGAAGAGCCTCCATTATCCGACGCCAAGCCCGGCCTGCACCTGACCGTCAAGGCCGAACGGCTCGGTTCGCTCGACCGTGGCAGCCCGGTGTTCTACAAACAGATCCAGGTCGGCCAGGTCAAAAGCTACCTGCTGTCCGCCGATCAAAACACCGTAGAGGTAAAGATCTACATCGAGCCAACCTACGCCAGCCTGGTGCGCAAACATACGCGCTTCTGGAATGCCAGCGGCATCAGCATCGACGCCAACCTGTCCGGGGTCAAAGTCCGCAGCGAGTCCCTGGCCAGCATCGTTTCCGGGGGCATCGCCTTCGCCACGCCGGAAAATCGCAAGGACAGTCCGCCCACCGATCCGAGCCTGCCGTTCCGCCTTTACGAAGACTTCGATGCCGCCGCAGCAGGTATCCGGGTCAAGGTCAAACTCAGTGACTTCGAGGGCTTGCAGGCAGGTCGCACCCCTGTGATGTACAAAGGTATCCAGGTCGGCAGCCTCAAGGCCCTGAAGGTGGACTCTGACCTATCCAGCGCCAGCGCCGACCTGACCCTCGACCCGTTGGCTGAGGACTATCTGGTAGAAGGCACCCAGTTCTGGGTGGTCAAACCGTCCATTTCCCTGGCGGGCATTACCGGTCTCGAAGCCTTGGTCAAAGGCAACTACATCGCCATCCGTCCCGGCGACAAAGGCGCTAGCCCCCAGCGCGAATTTGTCGCCCGGCCCAAGGCGCCACCGTTGGACCTGCGCTCCCCTGGCTTGCATCTGGTCCTGCTCACCGAGAGCCTTGGCTCCCTGGAAGTCGGCAGTCCGATCCTCTACAAGCAGGTCAAGGTTGGTTCGGTACAAAGCTATCAGTTCTCGCGCAAGCGCAAACAACTGGTCATCGGCGTGCATATCGAGAAAGAGTACGAAGGCCTGGTCAACGGTTCGACGCGTTTCTGGAACGCCAGTGGCGTGACCCTGACCGGTGGACTCACCGGCGGTATCCAGGTCAAAAGCGAATCCCTGCAAAGCCTGATGGCCGGTGGTATCGCCTTTGAAACCCCAGAGCCGAATGTGCCGCTGAGAAATCGCATCCCGCGTTTCCGCCTGTTTGCCGATCACGAAGCCTCCCGCCAGCGTGGCACCCTGATCACCATCAAGGTCGACCGCGCCGATGGCCTGCGCACCGATACGCCGATTCGCTTCAAAGGCCTGGACGTGGGCAAGATTGAAAGCGTCGATCTGAGCGCGGACATGCAGTCGGTGATGCTCACTGCACGCATCACCGAAGTACCTGAGCGGATCGCCCGTGCCGGCAGCCAGTTCTGGGTAGTCAAGCCTGAACTGGGCTTGATGAAAACGGCCAACCTGGAAACCCTGGTCACCGGGCAGTACATCGAAGTGCTTCCCGCGGTGAAGAGCACCGGCCCGCAAAAGAACTTTGTAGCCCTGGCCCAGCCGCCAGAGAGCAACGTGCAGGAAGCTGGCTTGAGCCTGGTACTCAGCGCTGCCCGCCGTGGTTCATTGAAAGTCGGCGTGCCGGTCACCTACCGTGAAGTCACTGTAGGCAAGGTCACCGGTTACGAGTTGGGCAAGACGGCGGATCGCGTGCTGATCCATGTGCTGATCGAGCCCAAGTACGCACCGTTGGTTCGCGGTGGCAGCCGTTTCTGGAACAGCAGTGGCTTTGGTCTGGACTTCGGCCTGTTCAAAGGTGCGACGGTACGCACCGAGTCTTTGGAAACCCTGGTCCAGGGCGGTATCGCCTTTGCCACTCCGGATGGCGAGCGCATGGGTAACCCGGCGCTGCCCGAGCAGACCTTCCCGTTGTTCGACAAGTTCGAAGACGAGTGGTTGATCTGGGCGCCGAAGATCCCCCTGGGTAAATAAATCCACGCCACAAAAAAGGCCGCGATCCAAAAGATCGCGGCCTTTTTAATACCTGTAGAGGCCCGCTTCTACAGGTTGTATCGCAACCGATCAGACCTCATCCAACTCCGGCTCATCGGCCTGCACATTGACCGTCGCCTTCACCACATCATGGCGGCGGATGTACTTCCAGTCCGCCTCATCAATGTAGATCCCGTTCGGCCCGCTGCCGCCTTCCAGGTCGATCGCCACCTGGGCGGAAACCTGCGGCTTCACACTGGCCAGGATCGGCACAAAGCCCAGTTGCAAGCTGGTTTCCAGCAAGGCTGCCTGGTTCTTCTCGTCGATATCCGCCGCCTCGTCGAGGTAGTAAGGCAGGCGCACACGACCGGCCTGGTCGCGGTCCATCAAGTGCAGCAACAAGTACATGTTGGTCAGCGCCTTGATGGTCATGGTGGTGCCGTTGGACGCGGCGCCATCGATGTCGGTGTGAATGATCGGCTGGCCATTGACCTTGGTAATTTCGAACGCCAATTCAAACAGGTCCTTGAGCCCCAACTGGTTATGGTTGGCGGCGACCAGGCGCGCCAGGTACTCCTTGGCCTCTTCGTTCTTGTTGTCCTGCTCGGCACTTTGGCTGAGGTCGAACACCGACAGGGTTTCGCCTTCCTCATACTGACCGGCACTGTGAATGATCTGGTCGATATGCTTGAGCGCTTCCTTGTTCGGTGCCAACACAATACGGAAGCTCTGCAGGTTGGACACCTGGCGCTTGTTGATCTCGCGGTTGAACAGCGCCAACTGATGCTCAAGGCTGTCGTAGTCGCTGCGAATATTGCGCAGGGTCCGCGCGATATCCGTCACCGCCGCACGGCGCGCCTTGCCCAGGGTCAGGGCTTCGTCCGTACGGTGCGCGTAAGCGTTGATCAACAGATGCAGGCGACGCTCCATATCGTCTTCGCTGTCAAACTTGGCCACGCCTTTGAGACGCACCTGTGCATACAGCGCGTCAATCTGCCCATCAGCACGCAGCAAACCCTGCCAGCTATCCTGGTAGTCATTGAGCAGCGGCAGCAGGTTGTCCATGGAGTCGTCGACCGGGTCCATGAACGGCGTGCCGAACGGCAGGTCAGCCGGCAACAACTGGCGACGGCGCAGGGCGTCATCCAGGGTGCGTTGCTTGGCTTCCATATCACCGATCTGCCGCCCTACCAGTTGCAGCTTGGCCGACAGCTGTTGCACACGTTCGGTAAACGCATCGCTGGAGCGCTTCAATTCGTCCTGCGCGGCTTCCATCTGTGCCAGGTGCTCCAGCTTCTCGCCTTCCTCGGCACTCAGGGTCTGGCTGCGACGGAAGTCTTCCAGGGCTTTCTGCGCATCCAGCACTTGCTGGTACAGCGCTTCAGTCTGGGTCTTGCTCGCCGCCCGGTCAGACGCTACCGCCTGCTGGGTTTTGAGTTGCTTGAGTTCTTTTTCCAGGCGCTCTTTCTGGTCGCGCAATGCCGCACGATCCGCCAGGGCTTGCAGAGCCGGCGGCTCGATATGCGAGATGTCGATGGACAGCCCCGGTACTTCAAAGCGCTCGCCCTTGAAACCATCGAGGATCAGTTCCAGGGATTTGACCCACTGGCCGTCCTCATCCAGGGTGATGCCATGCTCGCCCAGTGGCAGGCTGAACAGCGAACTGTTGAACAGGCGCATCAGACGTTCGACGTCCTGTTGCGAGAATTCTTCCCGCAGTTTGGCGTAGCTGTTGTTGTCGGCGTGATCGAGTTGCTGCTTGACCGACTTCAGGCGCTTTTCCAGATCGCGTAGACGCTCATCCAGATCCTCGGCGCTGAACTGTCGCGACTGCGCCAGGGCGCCGGCCAGTTCATCGTGCGCATCCTTGGCCGCCAGCAGTTGCTGCTCCAGGACCTTGACGTCATCCACCAGGGCAAAGCGATGCTTGAGCACCGACAACTCGCCCAGCCAGCGTTGAATACCAGTGATTTCCCGCTCCAGGCGCATCAGCTCCTGGGTGCCGCCGCGCTGGTCGTTCTGCAGCGCGTCTTGCTCGTTGCGGTAGTGTTCGGCCTGGATTGTCAGCTCTTCCTTGCGCGCACTGGCGTAGTCCGACCAGGTGCCTAGCAACGAGTCGAGCAACGGCGACAAGCGATGCAGCTTGCCACGTAGGATATCGCGCTGTTTCACGCCATTGGCCAAGGCTTCGACCAAGGGGCCGGCGGCGACCAGGGAGTTGTAGTCCTGCTCCATGCGCCGCACATCGCGGAAGGCTTCTTCGCACGCGGCGATGTAATCGACGCTACCCGAGCGCAGGCTGTGCTCGAACGCATCGAGGAACAGCTGCTTGAGCTTGGCTGCGGTGATTTCGCGCATGTGCAGCAGGTTGATAAACAGTGCGCGGAAGGTCTTCAGGCTCTGCTCGCTGGTAGAACGCAGCGGAATCAGGGTCAGGTCCAGCGGGATCGAAGTATGGCCACCCACCAGCAAGCGTCGCAGTTCATCGGGCTTGAGCTCATAGGCTTTCAGGCCTTCGCGCTCAAGGTTGGTGAACAGCTCTTTCTGGCGCAGGCAGGTGTCGTTCTTCTGATAGTGGGCCAGGTCCAGCTTGCCGGCGTAGGCAAAGAACTGGTGACCGAAGCCGCCACCCGGGCCGCGACCGACCACGCCGATCACATGTGGGCCGTGGGGCAGGGACACTTCGACAAGGATGTAGCTGGTGTCGGTGGCAAAGTAGAAGCGTCGCGACTGCTCAAGGGTGTACTTGCCGAAGCTCATGTCCGACATGCGTGCCAGGATCGGGAACTGCAAAGCGTTGATCGACGCTGATTTACCGAGGTTGTTCGCGCCATACACCGACAGCGGCTCTTCCAGCGGGAACAGGCCCAGGCTGTAGCCGGCGGTATTCAATAGGGCGAAGCGGCGAATGCCGTAGCGTTCCTTGCTCATGCATCGGTCTCCTGTTCTTCGGCAATGGCGCGGGCCAGGGCGTCTTCCTCGCTTTCTGCTTCAAATTCGCTCAAGTCCAGCGGGTCATCGGTCTGCAGCAGTTTTTCATCGCTGTCTTCGTCGATGATCACCGGCGCCGGCAACGGCAGCACGCTGTGCACGCTGGCTGCCAGGTCGCGGTCAGCCTGGACCGATAGGCACACGTCGAGGAAACGGTGCATCGGCGGCAGGAAGCGATAAATACCGTTGTCTTCACTGGCAAACCCGAGCTGGGTCATGCGGCGCATGATTTTTTCTTCCAACTCCTCAACGGTCTGCACCTCGGCCTGGATAAACAGGTCACGGTACTTCTCCAGCAACGATGGCAGTTCATCGCGGCCCAGGCTGCCACCATCGAGCACGGCAATCGGGTCGCGGCCCTGATCGGCCAAGTGCTCGACGATGATGAAGGTGAACAGTGCCAGGCGCTGTGCGGTCTTGTTCACCTGCGCGGCGGCCACGGCGGTGTCCGGCACGAAGTAGTAGAAACCCCGGGTATCGCACACCAGCTCAAAGCCCAGGGCCTTGAACAGCGTGCGGTACTGATCCTGGAAGTTCGACAGTTGCGCATACAGCTCTGGGTCGCGGCGGCTGACGTGGTAACCCTTGAACAACTCGCGAAAGATCGGCGCCAGTTGGGACAGTTCGGATAGATCAAGATGCATGAGGTGTGCTCGCAGAGTGCTCGGCCGCGTCGCTGGCCGGGAGCAGGGCGAATGAGCGCAGGCTGACCTGGTGCTCGTGAGTATGGTAATCCCGGCGTTCCAGGCGCTCGCGCTTGAAACGCTTCTCCCGCGACAGGCGCGAGAACCAGTACAGCAACTCGTCGGTAGCACCGTCCGGTTCCTGCTCCAGCAGCCAGGTCATCAGGTCCGGCATCGGCAGGGCGTCTTCGCAACGCTCCAGCATCTCCTTGACCGTACGCGGCGCACGCTGGGCTTCGCCCTTGTGGGATTTGTGCGCCTTGGGGAAACGCGCCGGTTTAGGTTCGAAGTTAGCCAGGGCATATACATAGGCTTCAACCTGGCTGGCACTGCCCAGGAAGGTGCTTTGTGGCCGGGTAAACATCGGCATCGCCGCTTGCGGCACCGCATCCAGGCCCTTGCGCCGGATCGCCGACAGGGCCAGCGCCGCGCCACGGGTCACGGCGTTGTGCCGGCGCGCCTCTTCGCGCAGCGGCAGCAGCAGCTCGCGGGCATGACGCAAGGTCAACTGGGCGCTGGTCTGCATTTCGAGGATGCGCGCGTGGGTGCGCAGCAACATATCGTCGTCCACCAGGTGGCCTAGGCGCTGCTGCTCGGTGAGCATGCGCAGCAGCACGTTTTCCACCTTGCGTACGCCTTGTTCGAAGGCGCCGTCGGCATTCACCAGTTGAATCATCGGCTCGACGTACTCGTCCCAGGTCGCCAGGACCTCGGCATAGCGCTGGCGCAACGGGATTTGCCGGTCACTGGTCTTGGCGCGGTCGGCCACGGCAGCGAGGGCCTGTTCGTCGTTGGCGAGTTTTTTCAGCACGTCGCGCACGCGCATGTCCAGCAGCCGCAGTTGGCGGGCCAGGTCATGGCCGTCGCGGATGTCGAAGGCGTCCTGGATATAACCGGCCAGGCGCTCGAGGTGGCGCAGGTAGGCTTCGATTTCCAGGCACAGGCCTAGCCGGTGCTCCTTGCGAAGATAGGCCAGGAAGTCATGGATCTGCGCGTTGAGCTCGAAACGGTTCGGGCTCTTGGCCACAGGCACCAGGATATCCAGGCGAATCCACACGTCCAGCAGGCTGGTGATGTCCTGTGGCGTGCTGTCCAGTTGTTGGGCGGCCAGTTGCGCGCGCAACTCGCCAAGGCTCAGGGTGCCTTGGTCGAAGTGTTCGCACAGTGGCTCAAGCAGGGCCCAGTGTTCGGCGAGGGCGCGCAAGACGCGCTTGGGTTCGATCATCGGAATGGCCGGCTGGTTGGCGATTAAAAGCAGCGATTGTACTGCATCAGACGCGGGATTTATCCACAGCCGGTCAGGGCGCCTTCGCGATGGGCGGTCAGGAATGCAGAGAAAAGCATCAACGGTGGGCGATCATCGTCGAAGGGCGGTAGAATCCACGCTCTTTAGTTATCCACAAGTGGCCGAGCCTTGCTTATCGAGTCCCGACGTCGCGCTTACTTGACCGCCATGCAGGTGGTCAACTGGCTGCCGCGCACCGAATTGCCCTTTGCCGCCCCGTCGCGGCCCGAACTGCTGCAAGCGCTGGAACCGTTCGAGCCATTCGACGCCTCGGGCGAGGAAGCAGCGGCGCCGGTTGCGGTGGTCAAGCCCACGGCTGAAGCAGCCGTGCGGCCATCGGAGCGGGTCAAGATCGAAGTGCCACGCCCTTCGACGGCGCCCAAGCCCGTTGCAGCGGCTGACGATACCCCGGCCCCGGTCGCCAAGGCCCCGGTCGTACCGCCACCGCGCTTTGCCTTGCAACTGCTGCGGGCCGGGCGCTGTTTGTTGTTGGTGGAGTTGCCGACCGGCGAACGTTTCCAGGCCCGTGATCCTGCCTATCTGCTGCTCAAGGACATGCTGCGCGCCGCCGGCCTGCCCGACAGCCCGCAGATCGTCGGCGAGCCCGTGCGCTGGCCGCTGCTGGTGCGCGGCAATATGGACCAGGGGCCGGACGCCGCACGTGACTTCGTGCAAGGCTTTGTTTCGGCCCGCCTGGAAGATGAACCCTGCGTGTGCCTGTGGCTGATCGGTCTGCCTGCCGTGCGATTTGCCGGCGAAGCCAATGCCGAGGCCTGGTACCGCGAACTGCAGGTCGAAGGCCTGGGCTCGGTCTGGGCCTTGCCGGGCCTGGAATTATTAATGGAAGAGCCACAGCGTAAGGCTGATGTCTGGCAAGCCATGCGCCGGCTGATGGCGCGCTGGAAAACAACCGATGAGTGAGGCTTTATCCTTCCGCCCGATGACCGAGGCTGACCTCGACGCCGTGTTGAAAATCGAATACGCGGCGTTCAGCCACCCCTGGACCCGTGGCATCTTTCTCGACGGGCTGGGCAAGTACCAGATCTGGTTGATGTTCGAAGGCGAGCAACAGGTGGGCCACGGGGTGGTGCAGATCATCCTCGATGAAGCGCATTTGTTGAACATTACCGTCAAACCGGAAAACCAGGGCCGCGGCCTGGGCCTGGCGCTTCTGGAGCACCTGATGTCCCGCGCCTATGCCGCCAACGCCCGGGAGTGCTTCCTGGAAGTGCGCGACAGCAATACCGGCGCATTCCGCCTGTATGAACGCTACGGGTTCAACGAAATCGGCCGTCGCCGCGATTACTACCCTGCCGTCGGTGGTCGCGAAGACGCAGTCGTCATGGCCTGCACCCTAGTCGACTAAACACCCAACCCCCTGTAGGCGCTGGCAAGCCAGCGCCTACAAGGGCCAGGTGTGTCAGCGGTTGCCGTCTATCGGGTCAACATCGGCCAACTCAGCCTCATCCAACCCATTACCGCCGCCAATCTCATCTTCATCGACGACACTCAGGTCCCAATCGGCCGGTTCGCCTTCACCTTCTTCCCGGGCGTCCCGCGCGCCATCTTCATGGATCAGGGTTTCGGGGCTCATATCATCATCCGTGGGCTCATGATCCGCCGTCGAAGCCCCAGTCATCCCGGCCTCGCGCACCCGTTCGTCGGGCATCAGGTGCTCGCGCTCAGCACGGGGGATCTCATCGCCGATTTCCGCCGTCGGCTCCTGCTCGTCAAACTCCAGCTCTCGCATCGAGCCCATGCGATCTTCGTTGTCATCTATCGGCTCGGGCTGCGTAGCGCCGTACGGACGTCGTGATTGCGTCATGGTCAATCCTCATGCTGTGGGGCCTATAGTGTGTGGACAGGCTCGGCGCTCCAAAGATTCAAGCTAATTTGCGTGCGGCGTGACCTGGGCGAGCGGTTGTCAGTCACAAAACTGCGCATCATTCCTGAGGCTTTCCCTGATGAACGAACTACAAGACCTGCTTGATAACAACGAACGCTGGGCGGATGCGATCAAACAGGAAGATCCCGAATTCTTCGCCAAGCTCGCCCGCCAGCAGACCCCAGAGTATCTGTGGATCGGCTGTTCGGACGCCCGGGTGCCCGCCAACGAGATCGTCGGCATGCTGCCTGGCGACCTGTTTGTACACCGCAACGTGGCCAACGTGGTGCTGCACACCGACCTCAACTGCCTGTCGGTGATCCAGTACGCGGTGGATGTGCTCAAGGTCAAACATATCCTGGTCACCGGCCACTATGGCTGCGGCGGTGTGCGTGCCTCGATGCAGGACCGCCAGTTTGGTCTGATCGACGGTTGGCTGCGCTCGATCCGCGACCTGTACTACGAGAACCGCGAAGTGTTGGCCCAGTTGCCCACCGAAGAAGAACGCGTTGATCGCCTGTGTGAACTCAACGTCATCCAGCAAGTGGCCAATGTCGGTCACACCAGCATTGTGCAGAACGCCTGGCACCGCGGGCAGAGCCTGTCGATCCACGGTTGCATTTACGGCATCAAGGACGGTCGCTGGAAAAGCCTCAACGCCACCATCACCGGGTTCGAGCAATTGCCGCCGCAGTACCGCCTGCGCCCGATAGAGGCGATTTAATAGCGTTTGCGCTGGCGCCACTGTTCCATGAACAGTTGGCCTTGCGGGTTCAGCGGCTCTTTTGCGCCGGTGATCCAGCCGCGGCAGTTACCGGCACCGCAGCGGCAAGCGAACTGGCGGAACAGTACATCTTCGGTGGTGGCGTAATCCATCGTCAGCAGCGTTCCGGGGCGAATGGCCTGGACCGACCATAGCTCCAGTTCGCTGATGTCGAGAAACACATTCGGATCGCACGAATGCAGGAGCAGGCCGCTGAACCACGGGTCGTACAAGTGGATGCGCGACGATATCTGCAGCGTGTGCAAGTGCCGTTCGCCCAATGCGTACCCGGAGATCTTCGCAATACGTATACGGCTCTTAAAGTCGACGCGGGTCTTGATGCCGGTTCCGCGACCATTGCGGGTGGTTACGACTTCGAACTGCCGGGGCGAGGGGTAACCTTTTTTGGCCAGCAGGTTGGCGAAGGGATAAATACAGTCGATCGCATCAGCCGGCGTATCTTCCATGACTTGGGTTTTCATAGCGTTCCTTGTCGGGCTGCATCGACCTCCTGATGTTGATGTAACTGCCAGTCATGCAGCAAATGGGCACGATCTAAGATTTACGCAAGTTGCAGCCGATATCTACTGTCAAATCTGACAGTAGATATCGGCGTTTTTTTGCGTAAGCCAATACGCACAAGCAGGACGCTTAAAGGGCGGGGGCTGGCACAGACGCTTCTGGTAGTGGGCTTTTCAGACGCTTGAGCTGAGTCCTCATTGTGACGGTGGCGCATTTTTCCCTGGCCTGGTCGCCGGACAGTTCGCGAATCGAGGTGTAGAACAGCTCGCAAGTCTGTTCCTTGCGTGTCACCTGCCAGGTATTCATACAGCCCTTGAGTAACACATTAGGGTCACTGGCCGGCTTCTGGCCCATGCCGGCCTGCCAGCAGGCCGCGCTCAGGTCCTGGCCCATGACTTTCAGACCGGCCTCGTCGGCCTTCTGTTCGTCACCGTCGTAGCTGTCCGGGTTGGCGGCGTACCAGATGTAACTGGGGTGATTGGCCCCCAGTACTGCGACTTTGCTGCCTTCGGCCGGGCTGATCTGCGCCAGGTCCAATACCCCGAGGGTTTGCCCGTACTGTTGCTGGATCCAGCTGCGCACGGGCGCGCCGAAGGCGACCATTGGCAATGAGCCTGTGGGGTGCAAACTCAGTTCCCGGACAATCCGGGTCTGGTACTCGCTGAAATAGCCGTAGACACCTTCCAGGTCCTTGCCCGCCGACGAGGGCGCGGCAATCGGCGCAATATCGATAATGGTCTGGTATTCCGGGGTCTGGGTTGCCGGTATCCCGTTGGCGGTCAGCAACGTAGCCCATCGATCGGTGGTGGCGGACTCCAGATAGTCCTGATAATGAGTCAGTGAATAATCCGGCGGGAAATGCATCAACTCGATGCTCTTGCGGTTCTCCAGGGCCATGCCCAACGGCAGGAACAGGTACCAGCTAAATTGCCACTTGCCCTCGCGGTTGAGCCGGCTGGCGCCCTCATAGGCCAGGTCGGCGGTGTTCAGCAACGCAGTCAGGGGTTGGTCATAGCCATCGGGCACGCCGGTAAAGTGGGCCAACACCTGATCCTGTCGGGTTTTCACGCTGACCCTGGCGCGGCTGTAGCCATCCCGCTGCAGGCTCTGGGTCAGGTAATGCTCCACCGTCTGCTCCAGCGTCCATGGCCGAAAACAGATCACACCGCAATTGTTGGGGTAGGCGAACAATTGCGTGACCCGTTGCGCGCTGCCTAGATTGAGTTCGACATCAGCGTGTAGGACCGTGCTCAAGGTGAGTACGGCGAAGGTGAAGGACAGCCTGATCAGTTTAAACATAGGTGTTTCCTTGTCAGCTAAAGCCCGTCTGCGCGGGATGAATGCCCACCCTCACACAGTAGCGGCTGACCGGGAAAATGCGTCGGGAAATGCGCTTTTTTGCATCCCCCGACACCACTGGCCCCTAAGGCATCACGGGCGGCATGTACTTCAACGTCGTCCCCAACGCCCACAGCAAAAACAGCACCAACGGCGTGTGCACCAGCAACTGCACAAACGAGAAGCCAATCAGGTCCCGTGCCTTGAGCCCCAGCACACCAAGCAACGGCAGCATGTAGAACGGGTTGATCAGGTTCGGCAGCGCCTCGGCAGCGTTATAGATCTGTACGGCCCAGCCCAGGTGATATTGCAGGTCATTGGCCACCTGCATCACATACGGCGCCTCGATGATCCACTTGCCACCGCCCGATGGGATAAAGAACCCGAGCACCGCCGAGTACACGCCCATCAGCAGCGCATAGGTGTCGTGGGAGGCAATGGAGGTGAAGAAAGTGGAGATATGGTGAGCCAGGGTCTGGCCGTCGCCGCCCTTGACCACGGTCATCAGCGCCGCGATGGAGCCGTACAGCGGAAACTGGATCAACACCCCCGTGGTGGTTGGCACCGCGCGGGCCACTGCGTCGAGGAAGCTGCGCGGGCGCCAGTGCAGCAAGGCGCCGACCATGATGAACAGGAAGTTATAGGTGTTGAGCCCCGAGATAGCGCTGATCGCAGGTTTGGTCGAGAACTCATGGAACAACCAGCCGGCCGCCAGCAGCGCCAGCAAAATGGTGAGCAATGGGCTGTGTTCCAGCCATTCTCCCGGACGGCTTGGCGGCTGTGGCTTGGGCAGGTTGAATGACGGGTCCACACCACAGGCCTTGGCGTCCCGCGCAGAGTTGGGGCCCGGTGCGGTGACGTAGGCGATGACCAGCGACACCACAATCAGCGCCAGCAACAGCACGCCCGATTGCCACAAAAAGATGGTGTCGGTGAAGGGAATGGTGCCGGTGATCGCCAGGATCGACGGCGGCAGGCTGGCCGGGTTTGCCTGCAATTGCGCGGCCGAAGACGACAACCCCAGCGCCCACACGGCACCCAGGCCCAGATAGGCCGCCGCGCCGGCAGCGCGATAGTCCATGCGCAAATCCGTGCGCCGGGCCAGCGCCCGCACCAGCAACCCGCCGAACACCAGGGACAGGCCCCAGTTGAGCAGTGAGGCAACCATCGAGATCAACGCCACCCACGCCACGGCCGAGCGGCCGTTTTTCGGGATACGCGCCAGGCGATCGATCAACTTCACAGCAGGCGGCGAGCTGGCGACCACATAGCCACCAATCACCACGAAGGCCATTTGCATGGTGAACGGTATCAGGCTCCAGAAACCATCGCCAAAGGCCTTGGCGGCGTCGGTGGGCGCAGCGCCCATACCCAGGGCGGCCACGGCGACAATAATCACGGCGAGGGCGGCAAACACCCAAGAGTCAGGAAACCAGCGTTCGGCAAAATTCGAGCAACGCAGGGCAAAGCGGGCATAGCGGCTTTCTTCGATAGGATCGGCCACGTTATTTACCTCTTGTATTTATTATGGGGCGGATTGCGGGCATCTTGGCCCACGGCCATTTATTTGGGAATGTTGTTATTTTCATGGATCAATGAGTAAACCGAATATATCGGCGGCGATTGCCAGGATCCGGTCCAGCTCATAACCTGCACGCCATTTTGTCTGTCTGCCGAGCTTCTCCATGACTGCCACCGCTTATCCACAGGCGCAGCGTTTTTCCCGCTCCGACTACAAAACCCTGGGCCTGGCCGCCTTGGGCGGTGCCCTGGAAATCTACGACTTCATCATTTTCGTATTTTTCGCCCTGACCCTGAGCCAGCTGTTCTTCCCCCCGGAAATGCCTGAATGGTTGCGCCTGTTACAAAGTTTCGGGATTTTTGTCACCGGCTACCTGGCGCGACCGCTGGGCGGGATCCTGATGGCGCACTTTGCCGATCACCTGGGGCGCAAGCGGGTATTCAGCCTGAGCATCCTGATGATGGCCTTGCCATGCCTGTTGATCGGAATCATGCCGACCTACGCGCAAATCGGCTATTTCGCGCCGCTGATCCTACTGGCGCTGCGGGTCTTGCAGGGCGCGGCGGTGGGCGGCGAAGTGCCCAGCGCCTGGGTCTTCGTCGCCGAGCACGCGCCGGCCAACCATCGTGGTTATGCCTTGGGGTTCCTGCAAGCCGGGCTGACGTTCGGTTACCTGTTGGGGGCATTGACGGCGACCTTGCTGGCGCAGATGTTCACCGCTGAACAAATCCTCGATTACGCCTGGCGCTTTCCGTTTCTATTGGGCGGTGTGTTTGGTGTGATCGGTGTCTGGCTACGCCGCTGGCTCAGTGAAACCCCGGTGTTCCTGGCCATGCAGGCGCGTCGCCAGGCCGGCGCCGAACTGCCGCTGCGCACGGTATTGCGCGCCCATCGCCAAGCGTTGCTGCCGGCCATGTTGCTGACCTGTGTGCTCACCTCGGCGGTGGTGGTACTGGTGGTGATTACGCCAACCATGATGCAGAAAACCTTCGGCATGAGCCCCAGCCACACCTTCGCATTGAGTGCATTGGGCATCGTCTTCCTGAATATTGGTTGCGTATTGGCTGGCCTGTTGGTGGATCGCATCGGCGCCTGGCGCGCGGTGCTGGTCTACAGCCTGCTGCTGCCGGTGGGCATCGCCGTGCTTTACGCCAGCCTGATTGCCGGCGGCGTGTGGCTGGGCGCGGCCTATGCCATTGCCGGATTGAGTTGCGGGGTGGTGGGCGCGGTGCCATCGGTGATGGTCAGCCTGTTCCCGGCGCCGGTGCGCGTGTCGGGGATTTCCTTCACCTACAACATTGCCTATGCGCTGTGGGCGAGCACTACGCCGTTGATGCTGATTGCGTTGATGCCCACCAGCCCATGGATTTGCGTTTTTTATTGTGTGGTGATGGGCGCGGTCGGCGTGGCCAGTGCAGTGCGGTTTGCCACTCGACCTGTTTTTTAAAGCCACCACCTTACAAATGTGGGAGCGGGCTTGCTCGCGAAAGCGGTGTGTCAGTCGGCACATGCATCAACTGACAGGCTGCTTTCGCGAGCAAGCCCGCGCCCACAGGAGGCAATCCATACCGAAGGCCAGGGTTTTAGCCAGGAATCGCTCACGCACTGACCGCTATTCGCGGTCCTCCAGCACGTAGCCGACCCCGCGCAAAGTGTGGATCAACTTGCGCTCGAACGGGTCGTCGATCTTTGCCCGCAGGCGGCGGATCGAGACCTCGACCACATTGGTGTCGCAATCGAAGTTCATGTCCCACACAAACGAGATGATTTGCGTGCGTGACAGCACCACGCCGCTCTGGCGCATCAGCAGGTGTAGCAGCGCGAACTCCTTGGTGGTCAGGTCAATGCGCTGGCTGCCGCGAAAAGCCCGGTGGCGACCCTGGTCCAGTTCCAGGTCGCCCACCCTTAGCACGTCCGGCACGGCGGCCTCGATACTGCGGCGCATCAGGGTGCGGACCCTGGCCAGCAGTTCGGGAAACTCGAAAGGCTTGACCAGATAGTCGTCGGCGCCCAGTTCCAGGCCCTTGATCTTGTCGGCCAGGCGGCCTTGGGCGGTCAGCATCATGATGCGCGTGTTGCTGGTCTGGCGGATCCGCTGCAACACATCCCAGCCGTCCATCAGCGGTAGGTTCACATCCAGAATCACCAGTTCATAAGCGTGTTGCCGGGCCAGGTGCAAACCGTCGGTACCGCTGGCCGCGCAATCAACCACATAGCCACTTTCGCTTAATCCCTGCTGCAAGTAGTCGGCGGTTTTCAGTTCATCTTCGATAACCAGGATTCGCATGTTGAGCGTGCCTCGGGGCAGGGGAAAGTAGCTGCAATTGCCGCGAAGGTTAAAGCAAAAGCCCGGACCAGAGCCTTTGCTAACGGATTTGTAATGTTCTGGCCACCCCCCTGATAAGTAGTGAAAGTTACATTGCCCCTGCTTGGATTTGTCCGCCAACTCATGGGTGTGGAACGCTTGTTATGCCAATGTTTTCAAGAACTATTGTGTGCTCCGTAGTGGGGTTATTGGCGATGGCCCAAGTGGCAAGCGCACAGACCCTGACCCTCGAATCGGCCCTGCAAAGTGCGTTTGCCGGCAACCCGGACCTGGCCGCTGCGCAATGGGAAATCGACATCGCCCAAGGCGGTCGTCAGCAGGCCGGGCTGATCCCCAACCCGGTGGCCTCCTGGGATGCCGAAGACACCCGCCGCAGCACCCGCACTACCACCGTCAAGCTGAGCCAGACCCTGGAGTTGGGCGGCAAACGCGGGGCGCGCATCGATGTGGCCTCGCGGGCACAAGAGGCCGCAGCCCAGGAACTGGAACAGCGGCGCAACGTGCTGCGGGCCGAAGTCATCGATGGCTTTTATGGTGCGCTGCGGGCCCAGGAACGCCTGGAGCTGGCCCAGCGCTCAATGGCACTGGCCGAGCGCGGCCTGGTGATTGCCAATGGCCGGGTCACGGCGGGCAAGGCGTCGCCGGTCGAAGCCACCCGCGCCCAGGTACAGGTCTCGGAAATCCGCCTGGAGCGCAGCCGCGCCGAGATCGGCGTGAGTGATGCCTATCGCCGCCTGGCGGCCATCACCGGCAGCGCCACTATCGGCTTTGAGCGCGTGGAGGCAGGTGCGGTGAATCCGCCGGCGCTGCCTTCGGCCACCCAACTGCTGGCGCGCCTGGAGAGCACTGCCGAGTTGCGCCTGGCGCAGCTACAAATCCAGCAACGGGAAGCCGGCCTGGGCCTGGAAAAGGCCCAGCGGATTCCCGACCTGGATGTCTCCATCGGCAGCCAGTACGACGCCAGCGTCCGCGAGCGGGTGAATCTGGTGGGCGTATCGATGCCGATCCCGCTGTTCAATCGCAACCAGGGCAATGTGCTGGCCGCCAGCCGCCGAGCCGACCAGGCACGGGACTTGCGCAACGCCACCGAGCTGCGCCTGCGCACCGAAACCCGCCAGGCCCTGGACCTGTGGTCGACCGCCGACAGTGAGGTGCGCACCTTCAACCAAGTGATCCTGCCCGCCGCCCAAAGCGCGGTGGACAGCGCCACCCGTGGCTTTGAGATGGGCAAGTTCAACTTTCTCGAGGTGCTCGACGCCCAGCGCACCTTGATCGCGGCCCGCACCCAATACCTCGCCGCACGCGCCCAGGCCACCGATGCCTGGGTGCGCATCGAACGGATTTACGGCGACCTCGCCCGCATTTGATCTTTCAGGAGTTTCCCATGAACAAACAACAAGGCCTGGCTTTGGCTGTTGCAGCGGCCATTGCCCTCGGGGCGATGGCGTTTTGGCCGGCCACCAGCGTGGCGCCTCAGGCACCGGTGGCGCACGCCGAAGCGCCGGAGGACGCAGAGGAGGAGGGTGTGCTGGTGCTCAATGAGCAGCAGATCCAGGCCGCCGGTATTCAACTGGCCAAGGCCCAACCCCGACAAATCAGCACACTGCTGTCGTTGCCCGGCGAGGTGCGATTCGACGAAGACCGCACCTCCCATATCGTGCCCCGTGCGGCGGGTGTGGTGGAGTCGGTCAAGGTCAATCTAGGGCAGAAGGTCAAGCAGGGCGAGCTGTTGGCGGTGATCGCCAGCCAGCAGATTTCTGATCAGCGCAGCGAGTTGGCGGCCAGCCAACGCCGGGTCGAACTGGCCCGCACCACCTTCCAGCGTGAGCGCCAGTTGTGGCAGGACAAGATCTCCGCCGAACAGGATTACCTGCTGGCGCGCCAGACCCTGCAAGAAGCGGAGATAGCCCTGAACAACGCCCGGCAAAAGATGAACGCCCTGAGTGGCAGCGCGGTCCTGGCCGGCGGCAATCGCTATGAATTGCGTGCGCCGTTTGCCGGGGTGGTGGTGGAAAAACACCTGGGCGTCGGCGAGGTAGTGAGTGAGACCAGTGCCGCTTTCACCCTGTCGGACCTGTCCCAGGTGTGGGTCACGTTTGGCGTATTCCCCAAGGATCTGAACAAGGTCCAGGTTGGTCGGCCGGTGAAGGTCAGCTCGGCGGAAATGGGCACCGAGGTGATGGGCACCGTGGCCTATGTCGGCAACTTGCTGGGCGAGCAGACGCGTACCGCAACGGTGCGGGTCAGCGTGGCCAACCCCGATGACTCGTGGCGCCCCGGGTTGTTCGTAGCGGTGCAAGTGGCGACGGATAGCTACCCGGCGGCGGTCACCGTGCCGGTGGACGCGATCCAGACCGTGGAAGACAAACCGTCGCTGTTTGTGCGCACCGCCGAAGGTTTCGTCACCCGCCACGTTGAACTGGGTGTCAGTGAAAACGGCTTTGTCGAAGTGCGCCAGGGCCTGGAGGCCGGCGCCGAGGTGGCGACCGTTGGCAGCTTCGTCCTCAAGTCCGAGCTGGGCAAGGCTTCGGCCGAGCACGCCCATTGATCCTGCGAGTGATTCCCCATGTTTGAACGTCTGATTCAATTTGCCATCGAGCAGCGCATTATCGTGCTGCTGGCGGTGTTGTTGATGGCCGGTGTTGGCATCGCCAGCTACCAGAAACTACCGATCGACGCGGTACCGGACATCACCAACGTCCAGGTGCAGATCAACTCGGCGGCGCCCGGCTTTTCACCGCTGGAAACCGAACAGCGCATCACCTTTCCTATCGAAACCGCCATGGCCGGTTTGCCGGGCTTGCAGCAGACCCGTTCGCTGTCGCGTTCGGGGCTGTCCCAGGTCACGGTGATCTTCAAGGACGGCACCGACCTGTTCTTCGCCCGGCAACTGGTCAACGAGCGCTTGCAGGTGGCCCGCGAACAATTGCCGGACGGTATCGAAACGGCCATGGGGCCGATTTCCACGGGGCTTGGGGAAATCTTCCTGTGGACCGTGGAAGCTGAAGACGGCGCACGCAAGGAAGACGGCTCGGCCTACACCCCGACGGACCTGCGGGTGATCCAGGACTGGATCATCAAGCCGCAGTTGCGCAACGTGCCCGGCGTTGCCGAGATCAACACAATTGGCGGCTTCGCCAAGGAATACCAGATCGCCCCGGACCCCAAGCGCCTGGCCGCGTACAACCTGACCTTGAACGACCTGGTGACGGCGCTTGAGCGCAACAACGCCAACGTCGGCGCCGGTTACATCGAGCGCAGCGGCGAGCAATTGCTGATCCGCGCGCCGGGGCAAGTGGCGTCCATCGATGACATCGCCAATATCGTGATCAACACCGTGGATGGCACGCCGATCCGCGTGCGCAATGTGGCCCAGGTCGATATCGGTCGTGAGTTGCGCACCGGCGCGGCCACCGAAAATGGCCGCGAAGTGGTGCTCGGTACGGTCTTCATGCTGATCGGCGAAAACAGCCGCACCGTGTCCCAGGCCGTGGCGAAAAAACTCGAAGAGATCAACCGCTCCCTGCCCGAAGGCGTGGTGGCGGTCACGGTCTACGACCGCACCAACCTGGTAGAAAAAGCCATCGCCACCGTGAAGAAAAACCTCTTCGAAGGTGCGCTGCTGGTGATCGTGATTCTGTTCCTGTTCCTGGGCAACATCCGCGCGGCGTTGATTACCGCGATGGTGATTCCCCTGGCCATGTTGTTCACCTTTACCGGCATGTTCACCAACAAGGTCAGCGCCAACCTGATGAGCCTGGGGGCCCTGGATTTCGGGATTATCGTCGATGGCGCGGTGGTGATCGTCGAGAACGCCATCCGCCGCCTGGCCCATGCGCAGCAACGTCACGGCCGCCTGCTGACCCGCAGCGAGCGCCTGCACGAAGTGTTCGCCGCGGCCAAGGAGGCGCGCCGTGCGCTGATCTTCGGGCAACTGATCATCATGGTGGTGTACCTGCCGATCTTCGCCCTGACCGGCGTTGCCGGGAAAATGTTCCATCCCATGGCGTTCACCGTGGTCCTGGCCTTGTTGGGCGCGATGATTCTGTCGGTGACCTTCGTGCCGGCGGCGATTGCGCTGTTCGTCACCGGCAAGGTCAAGGAAGACGAAAACTGGGTGATGCGCAACGCGCGCCGCGGTTATGCGCCGGTGCTGGATTGGGTGATGGCGCACCGTACCTGGGCGTTTGGCCTGGCGCTGTTGACCATCGTGATGTCTGGCGCAGTGGCCAGCCGCATGGGCAGCGAGTTTATCCCCAGCCTCAGCGAAGGTGACTTCGCCCTGCAAGCCTTGCGCGTACCGGGCACCAGCCTGACGCAATCGGTGCAGATGCAGCAGCAACTGGAAAAAACCTTGATGGCGCAGGTGCCGGAAATCCAGCGGGTATTTGCCCGTACCGGCACCGCAGAAATTGCCTCAGACCCGATGCCGCCGAATATTTCCGACGCCTATCTGATGCTCAAGCCCAAGGAGCAGTGGCCGGACCCGAAAAAATCCCGCGAAGCCTTGATCGCCGATATCCAGCGCGCCAGTGCGATTGTGCCGGGTAGCCAGTACGAGCTGTCGCAACCGATCCAGTTGCGTTTCAACGAGCTGATTTCCGGGGTGCGCAGTGACGTGGCGGTGAAGGTTTTTGGCGATGATCGGGACGTGCTGAACACCACCGCCGGGGAAATTGCCGAAACCTTGCGCAAGCTCGATGGCGCCTCGGAAGTGAAAGTAGAACAGACCTCCGGCCTGCCGGTGCTGACCATCAATATCGACCGTGACAAGGCCGCACGCTTTGGCCTGAATGTGGGCGATGTGCAAGACATCATCGCCGTCGCCGTGGGCGGGCGCCAGGCCGGCACGATGTACGAAGGCGACCGGCGTTTTGACATGGTGGTGCGGTTGTCGGAAACCCTGCGTACCGATATCGAGGGCTTGTCGCGGCTCTTGATCCCGATTCCGGCGCTGGCCGGCAATACCACGGGGCAACTGGGATTTATCGCCCTGTCGCAAGTGGCCAGCCTGGACCTGGTGCTGGGCCCGAACCAGATCAGCCGCGAAAACGGCAAGCGCCTGGTGGTTGTCAGTGCCAACGTGCGCGGGCGGGACATCGGCTCGTTTGTCGCAGAAGCCGAACGCGTGATGGCCGCGCAGGTGAAGATCCCCGCCGGCTACTGGACAACCTGGGGCGGCCAGTTCGAACAGCTCAAGGAAGCCTCCGAGCGCCTGCAGATCGTGGTGCCGGTGGCGTTGCTGCTGGTGTTCGGCTTGCTGTTCATGATGTTCAACAACCTTAAGGATGGGCTGCTGGTATTCACCGGGATTCCCTTTGCGTTGACCGGTGGGATCATGGCGCTGTGGTTGCGCGATATTCCGTTGTCGATTTCTGCCGGTGTGGGGTTTATCGCGTTGTCGGGGGTGGCGGTGCTCAATGGCCTGGTGATGATCGCGTTTATCCGCAACCTGCGTGAGGAGGGGCGTTCGTTGTCGGTGGCGATCAATGAAGGAGCCTTGACCCGCTTGCGCCCGGTGTTGATGACGGCGTTGGTGGCGTCCCTCGGGTTTATCCCCATGGCCCTGGCCACCGGCACCGGCGCTGAAGTGCAACGGCCACTGGCGACGGTGGTGATTGGCGGGATTATCTCGTCGACCTTGCTGACCTTGCTGGTGTTGCCAGCGCTTTACCAGTGGGCCCATCGGCGCGATGAAGAGCCGGTGTCTTGATCTCGCGCTGGACGGGCTTACTGTGGAGAGGGGGCTTGTCCCCCGTTGGGTGGCGAAGCCGCCCTAAAACCTGCTTGCTCGGTGTGCCTGGCGAAACTGGGGTGGACTTGTTGGGGCTGCTGCGCAGCCCAGCGCGGGGCAAGCCCGCTCGCCACAGTAGGGTGGTTGGCGCGGGAAATGTGGAGTTGCCGGCTTACTGTGGAGAGGGGCTTGTTGTGGAGAGGGGGCTTGTCCCCCGTTGGGGGGCGAAGCCGCCCTAAAACCTGCTTGCGCGGTGTGTCTGGCGAAACTGGGGTGGACTTGTTGGGGCTGCTGCGCAGCCCAGCGCGGGGCAAGCCCGCTCGCCACAGGGGGGGTGGCTGGCGCGGGAAATGTGGAGAGTTGCCGGCTTACTGTGGAGAGGGGGCTTGTTGTGGAGAGGGGGCTTGTCCCCCGTTGGGTGGCGAAGCCGCCCTGAAACCTGCTTGCTCGGTGTGTCAGGGGGAACTGGGGTGGGTTTGTTGGGGCTGCTGCGCAGCCCAGCGCGGGCGATGCGGCGTTCCGACAAGCCCGCTCGCCACAGTAGGGGGGCTGGCGCGGGAAATGTGGAGAGGGGGCTTGTCCCCCGTTGGGGGGCGGAGCCGCCCTGAAACCTGTTTGCTCGGTGTGGCAGGGGGTGGGGTTGTTGGGGCAAGGGAGTCGGTCTCTACGGGACTTGCGGGGTGGTGGACAGGATGGGAAATATCAGCCGGAACTGGGTCTCGCCGCCCGGTACGCTGCTGGTCTCGGCCTGGCCTTGGTGCAGGCTCATGATCGAGCGCACGATCGCCAGCCCCAGCCCGGTGCCGCCTTCGGACCGGGCGCGGCTGTTGTCGGCGCGGTAAAAGCGCTCGAACAGGTATGGCAGGTGTTGCGCTTCAATCCCCGGGCCCGGGTTGCTCACGGCCAGCGCTACATGCTGATTGTGGGTGTCGACCTGCAATGAAATCCTAGAGCCGTGCGGGCTATGGCGGATCGCGTTGGACAGCAGGTTGGAAATGGCCCGTTGAATCATCAGCCGATCACCCAGGACCCAAGCGTCGCCGGCCTGGGTCAACTTCAGTGCTTTGTCTTCGGCGCTCAAGGCAAACAGTTCCATGACCCGCAGCGTTTCATCCCGCAGGTTCACTGTGGTGAACGAAGCCCGCGCCGCCGGATGGCTGACCTGGGCCAGAAACAACATGTCGGCAACGATCCGCGCCAAGCGGTCCAGTTCTTCGGTGCTGGATTCCAGAGCCGATTTGTACTCGTCGGGCGCCCGGGCGCGAGATAACGTCACCTGGGCCTTGCCCATCAGGTTGGTCAAGGGCGCGCGCAGTTCGTGGGCCAGGTCGTCGGAGAATTGCGACAGCTGCTGCACACCGGCATCCAGCCGATCGAGCATCACGTTGATGCCCCGGGCCAGTTCGTTGAGTTCCCTGGGCAGATTCTCGACGGCCAGGCGATGGCTCAGGTCCTGGGTGGTGACTTTAGCGGCGACGCGGCTGAATTGCTGCAACGGGGCGAGCCCGCGCTGCACCAGCCACCACGCACCCATGCCAATCAAGATCAGCAACAGCGGCAGGGCGATGACCGTGGATTGCAGGTAGGCACTGAGCAACGCCTGGTCGTCAGAGCGATCCAGGGACAGTAACACCCGCACATTCTCCCCGGTGTGCAGGCGCATCAGGCTCGATGCGCTGAGGATCTGGTTGTCACGGCCATCGGTCCAGTTCAGAAAGCCCAGGGTTTTCCCGGCGGTAAAGTCCAGCAGCAAGGGCTCCTGGGGCCTGGCGCCGACGCTCAGCAGCACCGCGTTGGCGGGTGCCGGGCCGATGATGGTCAGGTAGAAGTTGTCATGGCCCATCACCAGGTCCAGCAGTGAATGGGGCCGGGCACTGATGTCGCGGGTGTTGAGGTCTTGCAGCAGGCTGTGCTGGATCTGCTCCATCTTGCTTTCCAGGCCCTTGCGCGCAAGGTTTTCCAGCTCATGGGTGAGGGCCAGGTACGCCAGACTTGCCAGCAACAACACCAGGCCGGCGCCCATCAGGCTGACGGTGAGCCCCAGGCGCATGGATAGACTGCCGGTTCTCATTGGCGTGCTTCCAGCACGTAACCCACGCCACGAATGGTATGGATCAACTTGACGTCGCTCTGGTCATCGACCTTGGCCCGCAGCCGGCTGATCGAGACCTCTACCACATTGGTGTCGCAGTCGAAGTTCATATCCCAGACCAGCGAGATAATCTGCGTACGCGTCAGAACCTCGCCGCTCTGGCGCATCAACACCTGCAACAGCGCGAACTCCTTGGTGGTCAGGTCGATGCGCCGCGTACCCCGGTAAGCCCGGTGGCGGCGCGGGTCCAGCTCCAGGTCGGCGACGCGGAATATCTCCGGCAACGCAATCGGCTCACTGCGCCGCAGCAACGAGCGCACCCTGGCCAGCAACTCGGGAAATTCGAAAGGCTTGACCAGGTAGTCATCGGCGCCCATGTCCAGGCCCTTGATCTTATCGGCCAGGCGCCCACGGGCGGTGAGCATCATCACCCGCAAGGTATTGTCGCGGCGCAACTGTTCCAGCACCTGCCAGCCGTCCTGGCCGGGCAGGTTGACGTCAAGGATCACCAGTTCATAGCGGTGCTGGCCGGCCAGGTGCAGGCCGTCGATGCCGCTGGCGGCGCAATCGACGACATAACCACTCTCACTCAAGCCTTGATGCAAGTAGTCGGCAGTTTTTGGTTCGTCCTCAACCACAAGGATACGCATGCAGATTGACCTCTTACTGATAAGCGAATAGGTGACGGGAGCTACACGGGATAACGGCTGTAGTCCGCAAAGTAGGAAAATTCTGAGCCTTGAAGTAGCTTCAGGGTCAAGGAGGGGGTTGGATAGCATCGAGCGGGCAAAAAAAAGCGCCCGTGAGGGCGCTAAAAATTCATCTCCTTCCAAAGGAGCTCCACAAAAAAAGCTTCAAGAGATGAATGTGCTCGGGGTACGCCGCTCAGATGGCTGTTGGGGCCGATGCATCCGAGGGCGCTGGATTTTGCTCGGCCACGGCTTGGCTGCCGTGGATCTGCTGCTGTTGCTGGCGAAACTCGGCCAGCCACTGGCGGGAACGCTCACCGCCGTCATCGGCCAGGGCCGCGGTGGATGCCGCACCGATTAAAACGCTGAATAAAATGTGCAGTGGCTTCATAAACTTTCTCCGCAAAAGACCCGTGCCGTTAGTTCGCGGTCGGTCGAGGCAGGCAGTATATGAAGGCCAACTTAACGAGAACGTGAGGCGCATATTACAGTTCTGACAGACTGCAAATTGTGAAGAAGTGCTAGTTAACGGCAAGTGAATGTAAGCACTTGCCGTTAAGTGTTATCAGAGGATGGCCAGCGGGTATTCAATGATCAGCCGGAATTCTTCCAGGTCCGATTCAAAGGCGCTGGAGCGTACCGTCGCCTGGCGAATGCGTACCGACAAGTCTTTCAGAGTGCCGCCCTGAAACACGTACTTGGCCTCGATATCGCGCTCCCAGCGGCGCTGGTCGGTGAGCGGGTCACCCATGGCGTCGCGGCGCATGTACACCGAGTTGGCGTTGCTGTAGTCAGCGCCGGTGCCCTTGCCATAGCGAGTCATGAACGACAGGCCCGGGATGCCCAGGGTCTGCATGTCCAGGTCATAGCGCAACGCCCACGAGCGTTCCTTGGGCGAGTTGAAATCGCTGTATTGGATCGAGTTGTCGAGGAAGATCGAATCTGACTGGCGCAGGTAATCGAAGTCATCGTTGCCGTTGTTGCGCTGGTGGGAAAGGGCCAGGCGATGGGCGCCGACCTTGACCCCGAGCTTGGCGCTCCAGATATTGTTGTTGAGCTCGCCCAGCAACCGCTTGCCCTCGTCCTGGGCGTTGTAATAGTTGAATCCGGCAAACATCGCCACCTCTTCCGTCAGCGGATAATTGACCGCTGTACCGAAGTAGTACTGGTCCCACGCGTCCTTGAGGCGGCTGCTGTAGAGGCTCAGGCTCCAGTGCTGATTGGCCTGGTAGTCGCCGCCGAAGTAACCGACCCAGGGCGCATTCACATTGCCTGCGTAAAACGTCGCGAAGCCCTCACGCATGCCGCTTTGGGTTGGCTGGCTCATGGCGTGCAAACGCCCACCTTGCAAGGTCAGGCCTTCCAGGCTGGTGTTTTCCAGCGTGACGCCACGAAAGCTTTCCGGCAGCAGGCGTGAGTCGCCGTAGTGCACCACCGGGGTTTGCGGGAAGACGTCGCCGACTTTGACCACGGTATCCAGCAGGCGCATTTTCAGCGCGCCGCCGAGTTTGCTGTAGTCGTCTTCGGGACGGTTGTCGCTGTCCACCGGCAACATACCGAATGAGCCCTTGGCGCCGCTGCGCCCGGTGCCGGAGTCGAGCTTGAGGCCGTACATCGCAAACGCGTCCAGGCCAAACCCCACGGTGCCTTGAGTGAACCCGGACTCGAACTTGCCGATCAGGCCCTGGGCCCATGCCTCTGAGTAGCCATTGCCGGTCGGGCTGGACTGGCCTTTGCGGTCATCGCGATTGAAGTAAAAGTTGCGCGCCAGCACGTTCAACGTACTGCCTTCGATAAACCCCTCGGGTTTGTCTTCTGCGGCCACGCCCGCCAGCGGTGTTGCGCTGGCCAGTGCCGCGATGATGGAAAGGGAAAGTGTGCGGTTAGTACGCATGTATCGCTCCTCGGTGTTGGCAGCTATGAGCTTTTTTAGTCGCCTGGGGCGTTCTTATTGGAGAGCTATCCCTGATGCGGGGAGCCCGGCTCATAGTTGCAAACAGCGAATAACGCCGAGGTGGCATGGGCATTACAATTTTGCTAGTTCAGCGGTTTATAACGGATACGTAATCCGCCCGTGAAGCTCCTGACAGGAAGCGTTAGTTACTCTCGATCCTGAACTTTCAACCACTTGAAGTCAGACGAGGACACTTTAATGAAGCGTTTAACACGAGCCCTGGGCGTGCTGGTTTTTTCTCTGTCCATGGCGGCAATGGCCGAAGGCGGTGGGGATCGCGCCATGGCGCAATTGATGCAAAACAACCAGGAGGCCATGGCGCGTTATGCCGCCGAGCAAGGCAAACCCGTGCCTGAAGTGCAGGCTTATCGCTACGGGATGAAGCTGGATATCGCCCGGGTGGTGAGTGTCACGCCGCCGGTTCGGACCTGCAAGGTCGTGCCCTCGCGCATGACCTATGAAGACTCCAGCGGTCAACTCAAGACCCTTGAGTATCAGGTCTTGGGCTTGTGCCGTAACAACGGCAGTTGAGGGACTGAAAAAATAGTTGAATCGGGGGCTCAAGTCCTCTTCAGAAAACGCCAGCAGCGCCGATGGTTAGACAATCCACTATTGACTGCCCTCCGGTGCTCCCCATGTTCAATACCCGCTTGAAGCAGGAGCTGTCCGCTCTTCGCGAAGAACTGTCCAGCCTGCAGCAGGTCAAGGAAAGCCTGGAGAGCGAGATGCTGGCCCTGAGCCTCGACCCCGAAGGCCGGATCGAGTCGGTCAACCAGAACTTCCTCGACGAAATGCTCTACAAGTCCAGCGACCTGCTGGGCCATGCCATCCATGGGTTTGTGCCAGAGCACGTGAAGCGCGACGAGTTCCAGCAGCGCTTCAGCAATGCCTTGAGCCGTGGCGAACACTTTGCCGGCACCGTGCGCCTGCTGCGTGGCAATGGCAAGGAAGCGTGGTTGCGCTCCATCGTGCAGCCGGTGCGGGGCGCGGATGGGCGCATCAAGCGGTTTTCGGTGTACTCCAGCGACTTGACCCGCACCATCGAGGCGTCCCGTGAGCACGAAAACCTGATCACCGCGCTGGTGCGTTCGACGGCGGTGATCGAGTTCGACCTCAATGGTCACGTGCTGGCTGCCAACGAGCGTTTCCTCCAGGGCATGGGTTACAGCCTGGCGCAGATCCAGGGCAAACATCACCGTATGTTCTGTGAGCCCCAGGATTACAACAGCGCTGAATACCAAGCCTTCTGGAAACGTTTGAACGACGGTGAATTTGTCGCTGGCCGCTTCAAGCGCGTTGACGCCCATGGCCGCGAAGTATGGTTGGAGGCGTCCTACAACCCGGTTCTGGATGCCAACGACCGGCTGTACAAAGTGGTCAAGTTCGCGACGGTGATCACCGACCAGATCCATCAGGAACGCGCGGTGGCCGAGGCTGCCAACATTGCCTACAGCACTTCATTGCATACCGACAGCAGTGCCCAGCGCGGTACCGCCGTGGTCACCCAGGCGGTGGAGGTGATGCGCGACCTGGCCAAGCACATGGAACAGGCTGGCGAGGGCATCGAGGCCCTCAACGCCCAGTCCCAGGTGATTGGCACTATCGTCAAGACCATCAGCGGGATTGCCGAGCAGACCAACCTGCTGGCGCTCAACGCCGCGATTGAAGCGGCCCGTGCCGGCGAGCAGGGGCGCGGGTTTGCGGTGGTGGCCGATGAAGTGCGGCAGTTGGCCTCGCGTACCAGCAAAGCCACGGAAGAAATCGTCGGCGTGGTGCGTCAGAACCAGGACATGGCCCGCGATGCCGTGGCGCTGATGACCGATGGCCGGCTACAGGCCGAGCAGGGTTTGTCCCTGGCGGCAGAGGCGGGCACGGTGATCGTCGAGATCCAGGACGGCGCGCAGAAAGTGGTGAGTGCCGTTGGCCAGTTTGCCAACCAGTTGTCCACCTAGACGCAAGACCAGCCAATCAGGGGGCATGAACCTCGAACAGCAACAGGTCGAACCATTGCCCGTCGAGCAGGAACGCCTTGCGTGAATGCCCATACTGGGTAAAGCCGCTGCGCTGCAACACCCGCAGCGAGCCCGGGTTCTGCGGGCGTACAGTGGCTTCGATGCGCTTAAGGGCATGCTCGCCAAAGGCTTTTTCCAGGCCCAGCGCCACGGCTTGTCGCGCCAGGCCACGACCGGTGAACTCGGCCCCCATGCGGTAGCCCAGGGACGCCGAGTGATAATAGCGGCGGCGCACTTGGGTAAAGTTGATCCGCCCCACCAGCACGCCGTTTTCGCGGATCAAGTATTGATAGGCGCGGTCTTCGCTGGCCTCCAGCAGCGCGCTCTCGATGGCGCGCTGTACGCCTTCGACGCTGTAGTACGCTTCGGGCCGGGCATTGATCCAACTTTCGAAAAAGTCCCGATTCGCCAGCTCGAACGCCAGTAACTCGTTCACGTCATCCCACTGTGGGGGCGTCAATGTCAGGTTCATCCCTGGAAAACCTCTTGGTGGTGGCCGCGCAGTCTTTCTTCTCACACTCGGGGCGCTGGATTCAAGCGCTGCCTACCAGTGCGCCTGTGCCAATGCATCGGCAAAGGCGATCAGCTTCGGCGAGTACTGGCGCGAGGGTGGATACACCAGGGAAATTGCGCGGCTGCGCCCAGCGAAGCCTTCCAGGATCGGCACCAAGCGCCCGGCAGCGAGGTCGTCGCGCACGGCAAAGTCCATCACTTGGGCAATACCGAATCCGCCCACCGCGCCGTCCACCAGGGCATCGCCAATGTCGAAGATCAGCCGCCCCTCGACGCTGACATCGCGCACCTTGCCGTCGAGCATGAACTGCCAGTCCACCATCCGCCCGCTGCGCAGGTTGCGCACGGTCAGGCAACTGTGGTCGTGCAGTTCTTCGACGGTTTGCGGGGTGCCAAAGCGCGCCAGGTAGGCGGGGGAGGCGACGGTCACCCAGCGCAGGGGCGTCAAGGCCCGGGCGATCAGGCGCTGGTCGTGGATCTCGCCGGTACGCAGCAGGGCGTCGAAACCCTCATCGACGATATCCACCAGACGGTCGGTCATCACCGCTTCGATGCGCAGCTCGGGGTAACGTAAGGTCAGCTCACCAATGACCGGCATCACCACTTTGCGCCCGAACAGCGACGGGGTGCTGATTTTCAGTAAACCCGAGGGCGTGCTGCGACGGTCGAGCAGCAGCTTTTCGGTCTCGGCCAGCTCGGCCAGCAATGGCGCGCTGCGTTCATACAGCATTTGCCCATCCGGGGTCAGGCTGACGCTACGGGTGTTGCGTTGCAGCAGGCGTACGCCCAGCTCGGCTTCCAGGCGCGAGATGGCGCGGGACAAGCCTGATTGGGTGAGCCCCAGGTCCCCGGCGGCGCGAGTGAAACTGCGGGTTTCGGCGACGCGGACCAGCAGGCGAACGGCGTTCAGATCCATGATTAAAGTCATAACTGAAAGAGTGATATGGCTATTTATCATCTGCTGGGCATGAAAGACACTGGCCGCACTCTTTTTTGGACAGGATGTTGTGATGCCCGCCATTCCCTCAAGTCGTCCCTCGAGCTGGATGCTGATGTTGCTGGCCACTGCCCAACTGATCATCGCCCTGGACGCGACCATTGTGTTTGTTGCCTTGCCGCAGATCGGCAGCCACCTGGGCTTTTCTGCCCAACAGTTACAGTGGGTGGTCAGCGCGTATACCGTGGCGTTTGGCGGTTTTCTATTGCTCGGTGGCCGGGCCACGGACCTGCTGGGCAAACGCCGTTTGTACCGGGTGGGCCAGTCGTTGTACGCGCTGTCGTCGTTGGCGGCGGTACTGGGCGGCAGCGCGTTGTTGCTGGTGCTGGCGCGCGCGGTACAAGGGGTGGGCGGTGCGCTGCTGTTTCCGGCGACCTTGGCGTTGATCAACACGCACTATGCGCAAGGGCCGCAGCGCAACCGGGCCTTTGCGGTGTGGAGCGCAGCGTCGGCCGCCGGGCTGGCGTTGGGTGCGTTGTTGGGCGGCGTGCTGACCCAATGGTGGGGTTGGGAGGCGGTGTTTCTGGTCAACGTGCCCTTGGCGGGCGGCTGTGCGCTGGCGGCGCGCTACTGGATCCCCGCCGACGGCGAGCGCAGCCGAGGTCGCAGTTTTGATGTGAGTGGTGCGTTGACCGTTACCGTCGGCGGCACGCTGCTGGTGTTCGCCCTGGTGCAGGGACCGGAATGGGGCTGGACGGCGCCCGCGACCCTGGGCTGCATGCTGTTGGCGCTGGCCTTGCTTGGGCTGTTTGCCTGGATCGAACACCGTGGCCGCGATCCGTTGATGCCACTGCGTCTGCTGGGCTACCGCGAGTTACGCATGGCCATGGTGCTGACGGCGGTGTTTATGAGCAGCTTTGGCGTGCAGTACTACTTCCTCGCGTTGTACTACCAGCAGGTCTACGGCTACAGCGTGTTGCAGGCCGGGCTGGCGTTCTTGCCGGCGACATTGGTGTGTACCCTGGGTATCTGGCTGGCCGAGCGCGCGCTGGTCAAAATCGGCTTGCGCAACACCCTGGTCAGCGGCCAGTTGGCCGGGGCGCTGGGGATTGCCCTAGTGTGCCTGGCGTTGCCCACGGGGGTGGGGTTCTGGTCGTTGTTGCCGGGGATCTTTGTCTTGAGCCTTGGCCAAGGCATGACCTGGACCGCGATGTGGGTGGCCGCAGGCCTTGGCGTCAAGTCGGGAGAGCAGGGCGTGGCGGCGGGCATGGCCTCGACCACGCAACAGATCGGCGGCGCGCTGGGGTTGGCGGTGCTGGTGTCGCTGGCCAATGCTGGTGGGGCGACAGGTGTGGGGCAAGCCCAGGGGATCGAGTTGGCGTTGTGGTGGAGCGCGGGGATTGCGTTGGTGGGAGCGATGGTGGCATTGCGACTGAGGTCATCGCGGCCGGGACCGGTTCTGGAGGCCGCTTAGGGTTTCTGTAGGAGCGAGCTTGCTCGCGAAGAGCTTAACTGCACGGCGTTTATCCTGGATAAACGTGGCGTTCTCAGGTTTTTCGCGAGCAAGCTCGCTCCTACAGTTTAGCGGCCGAGCATCTTCACCCAGCGCGACGGCGGTATGCCGAAGGTGCTGCGAAACTGTCGGGTCATGTGGCTCTGGTCGGTGAAGCCGGCGATCAGCGCCGCATCCACCAATGACTGACCCTGGCCCAGCAGGTTGCGCACCAGATCCAGGCGGCGCATGGTCAGGTAGCGGTAGGGGCTGGTGCCGAACAACAGGCGAAAATCCCGCGACAAGGCCCAGCGGTCCCGCCCGCAGTGCGCGGCCATTTCATCAAGGGTGATGCTGCACCCCAAGGCGCTGTGGATAAATTCCCGGGCCCGTTCGGCGGCCTGGTAATCAAAGGTCTTGCGGCTGACGCTGATACCCGACGCGTTGTTCAGGGCATGGGCCAGGTCGAACAACGCGTCCTGCTCCTGCATCGGGTCCAGCGGGCAATCGAGTTGCTGCACAAAGGCCTGGCAGGCCCGGTGCAGCCATGGGTCGTTGGACAGCCCGTTGTGGATAAAGGGCAACGGCTTGCCGCCGAGAATCTGCTGGATCAGCGCCGGCTCTACATAAATCATCCGGTACTTGAAGCCTTCGTCGCTGCCAGCCCAGCCATCGTGGACCTCATCAGGATGGATCACCATGGTCGTGCCTGGCAGGCTGTGGGTCTGGCTGCCGCGATAATGAAAACTCTGTACGCCGAACAATGTGTGGCCAATGGCGTAGGTGTCGTGGCGATGAGGGTCGAAGCCAAACCCGGAAAAATACGCTTCGATCCGCTCCAGGCCACTGCCATGGGGCGCACGGTGCAGCCAGTCGATATTCGCGGTGAGTTTGCCCATGGGATGTTTTTCGAAAGATGTCGGATGGAGTGACGTTAACTGAGTCTGAGGTGGCTGTCTGCCGGGGTCTTGTACGATTGTGCGCGGTCGCAACGGTGGCGAAGCGCTGACGGCCCGTGGTAATAAGCCTTACTTTCTACAGTGAGGCCGGGTCATGAGTCAGTTGCGGGTAGGTATTATTTTTGGTGGCCGTTCGGCTGAGCACGAAGTGTCGTTGCAGTCGGCACGCAACATCGTCGACGCCCTCGACCGCACGCGTTTCGAACCGGTGCTGATTGGCATCGACAAGGCTGGCCACTGGCACCTCAATGACACCTCGAACTTCCTGCTCAACCAGGAAAACCCTGCGCTGATCGCCCTCAACCAGTCCAACCGCGAGCTGGCGGTAGTGCCGGGCAAGGCCAGCCAACAACTGGTGGAAACCTCGGGCCAGGGCTTGCTGGAGCATGTCGATGTGATCTTCCCGATCGTCCACGGCACCCTCGGCGAAGACGGTTGCCTGCAAGGATTGCTGCGCATGGCGGATCTGCCGTTCGTGGGTTCCGATGTACTGGGTTCGGCGGTGTGCATGGACAAGGACATCAGCAAACGCCTGCTGCGCGATGCCGGTATCGCCGTGGCGCCCTTTATCACCCTCAACCGTGGCAACGCGGCGTGCACAACCTTCGACCAGGCCCGGCAAAAGCTCGGTTTGCCGCTGTTCGTCAAACCGGCCAACCAAGGCTCCTCCGTGGGCGTGAGCAAGGTGGTTGACGAGGCCGGCTACCTGGCCGCTGTTGAACTGGCCTTGGGCTTCGATGAAAAAGTACTGGTGGAATCGGCCGTCAAAGGCCGGGAAATCGAATGCGCGGTGCTGGGCAACGAGCGTCCCGTCGCCAGCGGTTGCGGCGAGATCGTGGTCCGTGACGGCTTCTATTCCTACGACAGCAAATACATCGACGACCAGGCCGCGCAAGTGCTGGTGCCGGCCGACATCAGCGTCGAGGCCAGCGAGCGCATCCGTGCCCTGGCCGTTGAGGCGTTTGAAGTGCTGGGCTGCGCCGGGCTGGCGCGGGTTGATGTGTTTCTGTGTGAAGACGGTGAAGTCTTGATCAACGAGGTCAACTCATTGCCCGGTTTCACCCGCATCAGCATGTACCCCAAGTTGTGGCAGGCGGCGGGGATGAGCTACAGCGAACTGGTCAGCCGCTTGATCGAGCTGGCGCTGGAGCGGCACACTGCACGCAAGGGCTTGAAGATCAGCCGCTAAGGGACGGACCAAGGACTGTGGCGAGGGGGCTCGTCCCCCGCTGGGATGCGCAGCAGCCCCAAAACCAGCCACCTCGGTGTGCCTGACACTACTCGGTGGGCCTTATTGGGACTGCTGCGCAGCCCAGCGGGGACGAGCCCCCTCGCCACCCGGGCTGGCTCTCAATCACCCAACGCCTCACCCTCACGCCGTGGATCTGCGCCGCCACTCCAGGTCGCCTTGCCCTGGGCATCGCGCACTCGCACGATGGCCTGGGTACCGCTGGTCATATCGATCTCGCTCAAGGCGTGCCCACGGTCCTTGAGGGCCGCTTTCAATTGCGCGCTGAACAGCCCTTGCTCCAGCTCGGTCGCGCCGTTGCGGCTGCCGAAGTTGGGCAGGCTGATGGAGGCTTGCGGGTCGAGGTTCCAGTCGAGCATGCCCACCAGGGATTTGCTCACGTATTCGATGATCTGCGATCCGCCGGGAGAGCCGACCGTGGCCAGCAGCTCGCCGCTTTGGCGGTCGAAGACCAGGGTCGGCGCCATGGACGAACGCGGGCGTTTGCCCGGCTCGATACGGTTGGCCACTGGCTGGCCGTTTTCTTCGGGGATAAAGGAAAAGTCCGTCATCTGATTATTCAGCAGGAAGCCCTGGACCATCACGTGGGAGCCGAACGCGGCTTCGATGGTGGTGGTCATCGACACCGCGCCGCCCTGGTCATCCACGGTGACCACTTGCGAGGTGGATATACGCAGTGGCGAGCGATCCGGCGCGTAAGCCACCTGAACCCCCGCCGGTTGGCCGGGCTTGGCCACGCCCATGCTGCGCTCGCCAATCAATGCCGCGCGGCTGGCCAGATAGCCGGGGGCGACGAGGCCCGCGACCGGTACGGGAACGAAGTCTTCATCGGCCACATATTGTGCGCGGTCGGCGTAGGCCAGGCGATCGGCCTCGGCAATCAGGTGCACGGCGGTGGGCACAGGTTCCAGGCCAGCGGCAGTCGTTGTCTTCACAGGTTTGAGCGGCGCCAGGGCCCAGCGCGGGTCGCGGGCTTCGAGGGCCTGCAAGGTGCCGAGGATCTGCGCAATGGCCACCCCGCCCGAAGACGGCGGCGGCATGCCGCACACCTGCCAGCGCTTGTAGTCGGTACACAGCGGCGTGCGCTCCTTGGCGCGGTAGGCCTGCAGATCGTTCAACGCGAGGCGGCCAGTGTTGTGATGGCCCTGGACCTTGCGTGCAATCTCCTCGGCGATCGGACCGTGGTAAAGCGCGTCGGGCCCTTCCTTGGCGATACGTTTGAATACATTGGCCAACGCCGGGTTTTTCAACAGGGTGCCCGTGGCTTTCGGGCTGCCGTCGGCATTGAGAAAATACGCCGCCATGTCTGGTGACTGGCTGATGTAGCGGTCGGCGGCGATCAGGCTGTGCAGGCGCGCAGAAATCGCAAAGCCTTGCTCGGACAGCTGGATCGCCGGCGCAAACAACTGCGCCCAGGGCAGGCGGCCGCTTTGTTCGTGGGCCATCTTCAGCGCGCGCAGGACACCAGGGGTGGCGACCGACCGACCACCGATCTGCGCCTGGGCAAACGCCATCGGCGTGCCGTCGGCATTGAGCAGCATATCGGCCGTGGCGCCGGCCGGTGCGGTTTCACGGCCGTCATAGGCCCGAACCTGCTTGCCATCCCACAGCATGATAAAGGCGCCACCGCCGATCCCCGAGGACTGCGGCTCCACCAGTGTCAGCACCGCCTGCATGGCGATGGCCGCATCGATGGCCGAGCCACCCTGGCGCAGAATCGTGCGCCCGGCTTCGGCTGCCAGCGGGTTGGCTGCCGCCGCCATATGGCTCTCGGCGTGACGTACTGTCATATCGGTGCGATAGCCCGAACCCAGCTCCGGGGCGGGCGGCAAGTCGGGGCTGCTGGCGCTGTGGCAGGCGCTGAGGCTGAGGGCGGCGACGATCACCGAAAGGCTGGTAAGGCGCTGCAAGCGTAGGTTGAAAAGCACGCGCTGAACTCCGTTCATTTTGAGAATGATCTGTTGTCCCTGGGGTGATGCTTTGCGGGTAAGTCGCACCTGGCAGATATCTGCGGGGAAGGAGGGCGGACACTAACAGCGGGGATGCAGGAGCGTCAAAAACCGATGGGTAACAGAATCGATATTGCGCAAGTCCCATGGGGGCAAGACGCGTTCATTACCGATTGGGCCTTAACGCCCATGTGCGCCCCCATCATGCTGCGCTGCACCGCGAGCATGATGGTTGACTGAAGGATTAGCGTTGGTGACGCCGTGGCAACATGCGTGTCAGGGTGTTATCCCGCAGCCAGTAGTGATGGAGCAATCCGGCGCCAGCGTGCAGGCCGATCAGCCAGTAGCCGGCGCTGCCGAGCAGCTCGTGCCAGTACTTGAACTGCTTGGCCAGGTCGGGATTGACCGCCAGTAGTGTCGGCATCTGGAACCCCCAATACGGGAACGGTTTACCGCCAGCGGTGAGCATCAGCCAAGCCAGTAATGGCGTGATGATCATTAAGCCATAGAGGGCCAGGTGCATCAGGTGTGACAAGCCAGATTGCCAGGTCGGTGGCTGGGGGGTGATAGGGGGGCGCGGCGTCAGGCGGCCTAACAGGCGCACCCAGACCAACGCAAAAATGCTCAGGCCGAACACCCCGTGCAAGCCGAGCAGCAGGCTTCTTGCGTCGCTTCCTCGGGGCATAAAACCCTTGAGTTCGATGCATGCGTACACGCAGACAAACAGCACCAGCATCAGCCAGTGCATGATGATCGACAGTCTTGCATAACGGGTGACGACCTTATTGGTGGTCATAAAGGGCCTCGTGACTCAGCGTAAGTGGCGGCCAATGGGTTTGGCGGCCTTGATCCGGTTGCGTCGAACCGATGGGCACTTTGCAACACCCGTCTTAAGACATTCTGAAGGCAGCCTTCTCACCTTCAGACTTCGTTAAGAAATGGCTTGGATACTCCTCCCACACCTATTAAGGGAGGCGTCTTGCCCATGACCCTTGTTGACTGGAATATCCGCCTGCCCCTGCACTTTGGTCAGGCCCACGTGCCGCAAATGACACTCTCAAGTGCGTTGCCGGACGACCCTCAGCGCCCGTTGTTCGAATCGTTTATCCAACAGCGCTTTCAAAAAGCCCACGGTGCCGACATCCGCCATTTCATGCCTGAGCTGTTTGGGATGCACAACGGCGATGGCGAGCTGTGCGCAGTGGCAGGGGTACGCCGCGCGCAAGTGGAGCCGCTGTTTCTTGAGCGATACCTGGATCAACCCATTGAGCCGCTGATCAGTGCGGCGGCAGGTCGTGATGTGGAGCGCACCGGGATTGTCGAGGTTGGCAACCTTGCCGCCAGCGATACCGGCAGTGCACGCCTGAGCATCGTGGCCATCACCTATTTGCTGGCCATGGGGGGCCTGGAATGGGTGACCTTTACCGGCAGTATCGGCCTGGTCAACAGCTTCCACCGCCTGGGTTTGAAACCGGTGACCCTGTGCGCCGCCGATCCGGAGCGCCTGGGGGACGACCGTCACAGTTGGGGCAGTTACTACGAGAGTAAGCCTTGGGTACATGTGGGCAACATCCGCAGCGGGTTTGTCCATCTGCGCAACATGGGGCTGTTCAACCGCTTAGGGCTGTCGACCTCGATGGAAGGAGCTTTTCATGTCGCTTGAATTGCAACGATTTAAACAAACCTTGCTCCAGCATGCCGAGCGCGAACCCAGCGGCGTCGCGCTGTGGGGCGATACCCTCAAGCTTGACTACGCCACCCTCTATGCGGAGGTGATGTATCGCCAGCAGCGCTTGCGCGATGAGCATGTGCAGGTGATCGCGCTGGCCCAGGACAACGGCGTCGAAGCCATGCTCTGGGACTTGGCCATTTTGTTCGAGGGCCTGACCTGCGTGACGCTGCCACCGTTTTTCAGCCCGGCGCAGCGTGCCCATTGCCTTGAGCAGAGTCAGGCCGAACGTGTGATCGCAGGGCCGGAGCTTGCGCACGAGTTAATTGCCGGCGGTTATCACCAGCAGGGCGAGTTCTGGTGCCGCACGTTTAGTGGCCCCAACCAGATGCCTGCCGGTACCGCCAAGCTGACCTTCACCTCCGGCACCACCGGTACCCCCAAAGGCGTGTGTCTGAGTGCGCAAAGCCTGCTGCGGGTTGCACGGGAGTTGGACCAGGCGAGTAAATCCAGCGATTCGCGGCATCACCTGTCGCTGCTGCCGCTGGCGATCCTGCTAGAGAATCTCGGTTGCTACGCCGCGCTCTACGCGGGGGCGACGTTGAGCTTGCCGAGTCAGGACGTCCTGGGCATTCAAGGCGCCAGCAGTGTCGATGTCCCGCGGCTGCTGGGTTGCCTGGCCGCTCGCCAGCCGCAGAGCCTGATTTTGGTGCCGCAACTGCTGCAACTATTGGTCGGTGCTGCCGAACAGAAGGGGTTCAATCCGCAGAACCTGCGCTTTGTAGCGGTGGGTGGGGCGCGGGTGTGCGAGGACTTGCTGCAGCGTGCGCAGCGCGTGGGGGTGCCCGTCTATGAAGGGTACGGATTATCGGAGTGCGCCTCGGTGGTCTGCCTGAATCGTCCCGGTCTGTGCCGCCCGGGCAGCGTCGGCCAACCCTTGCCCCATGCGCAAGTGAAACTGGCCGAGGACGGAGAAGTGTTGATCAAGGGCACGAACTTGCTCGGCTATCTCGGTGAGCCCGCCTACAGCGAAGAGTGGTGGCCGAGCGGGGATATCGGCGAGTTCGATTCCCAGGGCTTTCTCTACCTCAAGGGGCGCAAGAAACATCAGTTCGTCACCAGTTTCGGGCGCAACGTCAACCCAGAATGGGTTGAGTCCGAACTGACCCAGCGCAATCACATCGCCCAAGCCTTTGTGTACGGCGAGGCGCTGGCGCGCAACCACGCCTTGCTCTGGCCCCATCGACCCGATTGCAGCGATGCGCAGTTGGACTTCGCGGTCGCCCAGGCCAACGAGACCTTACCCGATTACGCCCGGGTGCATAGCTGGACGCGCCTGACCCAACCATTCACGGCTGCCAATGGCCTGCTCACCGCCAACGGCCGTCCGCGCCGCGATGCCATTGTGGCGCAGCACCGCACACAACTCACTCAAGCCGTTCTTTCCCAGGAATCGATGTCATGAATTTTTTCGACGAGCTGCAAGACGCCACGCAACAGGAGCGTCACGAACTGTTCAACCTGCCCATCATTGTCAGTGCGCTACGAGGCGATGTGAGCCTTGAGAGCTATCGGGCGTTTCTGGTCCAGGCTTATTACCACGTGCGCCATACGGTGCCGCTGATGATGGCATGCGGTGCGCGTCTACCCGCCCGTCTGGAGTGGCTGCGCAAAGCCGTGTGTGAGTACATCGAAGAGGAGTACGGCCATGAACAGTGGGTGCTCGACGACATTGTCGCCTGTGGTGGCGACCGCATTGCCGTACGCGATGGCCAGCCGTCGCTGTCGATTGAGTTAATGGTCAGTTATCTCTATGACCTGATCGCCCGTGGCAACCCGGTCGGCCTGTTTGGCATGGTCAATGTACTCGAAGGCACCAGCATTGCACTGGCAACCCACGCGGCGGGCAGCATTCGCACGCGCCTGGGGTTGCCGGAAACGGCCTTCAGTTATCTGAGCTCCCATGGCTCGCTCGATATTGAGCACATGCAGACCTATCGTCGCCTGATGAACCAGCTGGAAGATCGGGACGATCAAGAGGCGGTGATTCACGCCTCGAAAGTCGTGTATCGCTTGTACACCGATATGTTCCGCGGCCTGTCCCGCGATGTGGAGGGGCAACATGCAGCTGCATGACGCGCGGGTGGTCGTGGCCGGTGCCAGCGGTGGCATTGGCCTGGCCATCGTCGGCGCCTTGTGCGCGGCCGGCGCTCGGGTCTTGGCCGTGGCCAGGCATTCGCAAGCATTGGCGCCCCTTTTGGAGCGCTATCCGCAGCAGATTGCATGGGTGTCCGCCGACCTGACCGTCTTGAGCGAGCGGCGTAAGGTGTTTTCGATGGCACAGACCATGGGCGATATCAACTTGCTGATCAACGCCGCCGGGGTCAATCACTTCGGCATGATCGAACAGCTCGATGACAGCGAGATCAACGCAATGCTGGCGGTGAATATCAGCGCGCCGATCTGCCTGACCAAACTGTTGTTGCCACTGCTCAAACAGGCGGACAGCGCCATGGTGGTCAACGTGGGCTCCACTTACGGTTCGATCGGTTATCCAGGTTATGCGAGTTACTGCGCGACCAAGTTTGCCTTGCGTGGTTTTTCCGAAGCGTTGCGTCGGGAACTGGCAGACACCCGGGTCAGTGTCCTGTATGTGGCACCCCGCGCCACGCGCACGTCGATGAACAGCGAGTCGGCACAAGCCCTCAATGATGCACTCAAAGCCAGTGTGGACGATCCGCAGGCCGTGGCTGCAGCGGTCATCCACGCGATTGCCGGTGACCGTCGTGATCTCTACCTGGGGTGGCCGGAGCGGTTTTTCGTGCGCCTCAACAGTCTGCTACCGCATTTGGTGGATCGAGGCTTGCGCAAGCAATTGCCGCTGATCCGACACCTGAGCAAAAAAACTGACAGCGAGCCGCCAACATCATGAAAAAAATCTATGCCTGCCTACTCCTGGGCGTATTGAGTCAGAGCGTGTGGGCGCTGGACGCCGCCGATCAGCAGCGCCTGAGCGATATTCAGCAGCGTTGGGCACACATCCAGTATGAAATACCGCAGGACCAGCGCGCCGATGCATTCGAGCAACTGTCCTCGCAAGCCAGCACATTCACCCGCGAACGTCCGGCCGTCGCCGAAGCCTGGATCTGGAAAGGTATTGTCACCAGCAGTTGGGCCGGTGCGCAGGGTGGGCTCGGCGCGCTGGGCAAGGCCAAGGATGCCAAGGCCGATCTGGAAAAGTCCTTGAGCCTTGACCCTCAAGCCCTTCAAGGCTCGGCCTATACCAGTTTGGCGGCGCTGTATGATCGTGTTCCGGGTTGGCCAATCGGCTTCGGCGATAGTGAACAGGCAGAACAGTTGCTCAAAAAGGCGCTGCAGCTTAATCCTGAGGGCATCGACAGCCTGTACTTCTGGGGCGATCACCTCTACCGTCAGAAACGCTACGCTCAAGCCCGGGACGCGCTGCAAAAAGCCCTGCAGGCACGCCCTCGGCCAGGCCGTGAAAGCGCCGATGCCGGCCGTCGCGCGGAAATCGCCGCGTTACTGGTGGACGTGAACAAGAAACTCAAATAACAGGAGTTCATGTGCGGCTATTACTGATTGAGGATGACGAGGCGCTCGGCGAAGGCATTTATCAAGCGCTGGGGCGTGAAGGCTATACCGTCGACTGGCTCAAGGACGGCAGCAGCGCCTTGCATGCCTTGCTCAGTGAAACCTTCGATCTGGCGGTGCTTGATCTGGGACTGCCGCGCATGGATGGGCTTGAAGTGTTACGTCGTCTGCGCGACAGCGGTTCGATCCTGCCCGTGCTGATCCTCACCGCTCGGGACGCGACGGAAGACCGCATCGCCGGGCTCGATGCCGGTGCCGATGATTACCTGATCAAGCCGTTCGATCTGGCAGAACTCAAGGCACGTTTGCGTGCCTTGTTGCGGCGCAGTGCCGGGCGCGCCCAGGCGCTGATCGAGCACGCCGGTATCAGCCTCAACCCCAGTACCCAGCAAGTCAGCTATCAAGGCATGCCGGTCGCATTGACGCCCAAGGAATACCAACTGCTCCACGAACTGCTCTCGCCACCGGGCCGGGTCATGACGCGCGACCAGTTGATGCAACTGCTCTACGGCTGGAACGAGGAAGCGGAAAGCAACACGTTGGAAGTGCATATCCACCATTTGCGCAAAAAGTTCTCTACCGACCTGATCCGCACGATTCGCGGGGTGGGTTACCTGGTGGAGGAGCGCCTGTGAGCTCAATCCGCCGCCGCACGCTGACACTGATCATCGGTTTGATGCTGGCAGGGCTGGCGGTGTTGAGTGTGTTCAACTTACACGACAGTAACCATGAAATTGCTGAAGTCTATGATGCGCAGCTGGCGCAAAATGCTCGCCTGCTGCAGGGCGTGATGCGGATGCCGATGACGGGGCAAGCCCACCGCGATCTGTACCAGCAGTTCAACGAGGCGCTGGCTGAGGCTGTGCCGCGAGCCGATGGCCATCCTTATGAAAGCAAGATCGCCTTTCAGATCTGGAGCCCCGAGGGGGCAGTACTCGTTCACACCGCCAGCGCGCCCTCATTAAGCGCGCCGCCGACCCAGTCGGGCTTCAGCGACATCACCGACCTTAAAGGCCGGCAGTGGCGCGCGTTCATGCTTGAAGACAAACAGAATGGCGTGCGTATCTGGGTTGGCGAGCGTAACGACGTACGCGCTGACCTGGTGGGGCGTATTGTCCGTCACACCCTTTGGCCGAACGTGTTGGGCAGCCTGATCCTCGCTGCAATGGTCTGGGTCGCTATCGGTTGGGGTCTCAAGCCCCTGGCGAACATGGCGGCGACCCTGCGCTCGCGCCACAGTGGCTCATTGGAGCCGTTGCAACTGACTCCTCTGCCCAGTGAGCTTGAGCCCATGCAGGCGGCGCTTAACCGTATGCTGGGGCAGATCCAGGAAGCGCTCGGCCGCGAACGCCGATTTATTGCCGACGCCGCCCACGAAATGCGCACCCCGCTGGCGGTGTTGCGGGTGCATGCGCAAAACCTGCAGGAAGCCGGTACCGAGCAGCAGCGCCGTGAGTCACTGGCGTTCCTGATCGCGGGTGTCGACCGGGCCAGTCGCCTGGTCAACCAACTGCTGACGATGGCGCGCCTTGAACCCAAAGCCATGGCGCCGGTATCGCAACACATTGATTTGGGTAAGACCGTGCGCAACAGCCTGGTAACACTCACGCCATGGTTGCTGAGAAAGCGGCTGGAGTTGGATTTCGACGACTCGCAGTCCCATTTCTCGGTAGTCGCAGATGCTGCCTCCATCGATATCGCCCTCAATAACCTCATCACCAATGCCGCCAACTTCTCGCCGGAACACGGGGTGATCAGCGTCAGGCTTAGCCAGTCCGAAGGTTTTTGTCATCTGATCGTCGAAGACCAGGGGCCGGGAATTGATGAGGAGCAGCGCGCACGCTTGTTTGAACGCTTTTATAGCGCTGGCAACCCCGAAGGGGCAGGGCTGGGGCTGAACATCGTGCATGCGATTTCGACGCGTTTGGGGGGAAGGATCACCCTTGCCAATCGAGAGGAGGGTGGGCTGCGGGCTACTTTATCGATTCCGATGAAAGGCAGTGATCGGCACATTGATTCGAATTTATAGTGAATATTTAACGTTAGAAAATATCGACGTATTGACTCTTTTGCGCGCTATTCGATGGATTTATAAGAAATTAGGCCCGCTTTAAATATGTGGGGTTAGGCTTGAGTTGTAACAAGGGCCTTTCTAAATGATAAGGATTTGCATTACGCTCCGCGACCTTTAGTGCTCCGTCTTGGTGCATATCGGCTCAACAAGGACTGTTTGCAATGAAAAATCCCCCCTACCTTTTCAGCTCTCTTTTCCTGTCCGTCGGCATGCTGATCGCCGCCCCGGCGTTGCAAGCAGAAGAGATTGGCGAGGTCGATAAACACGCCGTCACAGAACTCGACACCTCGTTCGTCACCGCCACCGGCGGCGCCACGGATCTGCGCGATGCGCCGGCCAGCGTCAGCGTCATTACCCGCGAAGAAATCGAGCGCCAGCCCGTATATGACCTCAATACCCTGCTGCGGCGTGTTCCGGGTGTGACCGGTGGTTTCGGTCCGGTGGGCGAGCAATCGAAAATCAAACTGCGTGGCTTGGACGACAAGTACACCTTGATCCTGGTGGATGGCAAACGCCTCGGCGGCTCGGGGGATTTGAGCTATCGCCGCGACCTGGCGCGCCAGGACCTGAACTGGATCACCCCGAACATGATCGAGCGCATCGAGATCGTGCGCGGGCCCATGTCTTCGCTGTACGGCTCGGATGCCATGGGCGGGGTGATCAACATCATCACCCGCAAGGTATCGAGCACCTGGAGCGGTTCGGCCAACGTCAACACCACGATTCCCGAAGATTCCGACCGCGGCCAGACCACCCAGACCAGCCTCAACCTGTCCGGGCCTTTGACCGAGTCCGTGGGCCTGCGCCTGGGCGCCAACCTGACCCGGCGTGCCGCCGATGAGGTCACGGCGCGCCTGGATAAGGATGGCGAGTTCATGTACGGCGACGGCGCGGGCGGGGCCAAGGACCACAGCGTCAACGCCTTGCTCGACTGGAAAATCAATGATGAGCAAAGTCTGTCGTTCGAGGCCGTGCATGGCGTCGAGCGGTCCTGGTCGAGCAAAAAGACCTTCGGTGACTGGGGCGAAACCATCGGTGGCAGCTTCGGGCCTGGCCGTCTGATTCGCGACAGCTTCTCCGTATCCCACAACGGGGACTGGAGCTTCGGTACCTCGAAAGTTGATCTGTACCTGAACAAGTTCAAGAACGATATCGACTGGGGCAAGTCCAGCGCCGAAGAAAAAATCGCCGAAGGCAGCCTGAACATTCCGTTTGAATTCCTGCTCAGCCAGCGCATGACCGTGGGCGGGCAGTGGAAGCGTGAAGAACTGACCAATAGCGACACCCTGGGCACGGTGCCCGTGGACTATCAAGGCGTTGCAGTCGCCGGTTCTTCGCTCAAGGGTGACTATTCGGCCGCGTTTATCGAAGATGAGTTGTACCTGCTCGACAACCTGGCGCTGACCCTGGGCAACCGTTTCGACCACAGTGAAGACTACGGCAACCACAACAGCCCGCGTGCGTACCTGGTCTACCATCCGCATCCGGACTGGACCGTACGCGGTGGTGTGTCCAAGGGCTTTCGTGCGCCAAGCCTGAAAGAGGGGAGCGCCGGTGCCGCCACCGAGTCCGGCGGTCGCGGTTGCGGTTCGTTGAAACCCCTGGGTTATGTGAGCGGCAGTTGCTGGATGGCCGGCAACCCGAACCTGTCGCCAGAAACCAGCGTCAACAAGGAGATTGGCGTGTCGTTCGATCGTGACGGTTGGGAGGTCAGCCTCACCTACTTCCACACCGATTTCGAAGACAAGATCGAATACGCACCACTGGGCCAGTTCCAGGGGCGCTGGTGGACCATGCTGGAAAACGTCGAAGAAGCCCGGACCCGAGGCTGGGAAGGCTCGGTTCGCGTCCCGCTGACCGACTCCCTGGATTGGCGCACCAACGCCACCTACATGCTGGAGAGCAAAAACCTGTCCACCGGCGAAGACCTGATCAGCGCGCCCAAGTTGTCTGCCTTCAGTGCGCTCAACTGGCAAGTCACCGACAAGCTCAACACCGAACTTTCGGCGCAGCATGTCGGCAAGCAGCGGGGTATTGGCAATGACTTCGTCAAGTCGTACACCACCTACGACCTGACGGCGAACCTGGCCGTGACCAAGTGGTTGACGTTGAATGGCGGCGTGCAGAACTTGCTGGATGAAGATGCGCGTGATGGTTCGACGACGTTCTATGTGCCGGGCCGTGCGTTCTTTGCCGGGGCGACCACTTACTTTTGAGGGGTAGCTAAGTCATGGCCCGCGAGCGTGAGTAGCTCGTGGGCTTGCTCTCGAAGATTTCTGCGGGCATAAAAAAACGGCTTACCTTTCGGTAAGCCGTTTTTAGTACTTGGTGGTACACAGACATTTGAACCAGATAAATAAGTTAATGTTTTAATTGATTATTTGCTTTTTCATATTTTCAAGGGATACATCTGGGGATACACGGTGCTGTCTGCTGGGGGTGTTTTTGGGCAGGTTCACGCTAGATGAGAAAGCCGTCCTGGCTCATCGCTCTATCCCCGACGAACGGTAACGTCATCGTGACAAACTCGCCCACATGCAAAGGTGTGGTCATCATCATCACTCCTTTGATGGTTCAGTCCAGAGATGACCCGATTATCTCGTTCCTCACTTTTGAGGAGCCATCTCCGCACTTTTGCGGCGATGATGGTGCTGGCGCCGTGTAGCAGTTCCACCACACAGAGGCGTTCTTGCCAATCCCCGCGCCAGCACCACCCCGGATCAGGGTAGTGATGACGCTTGTATAGGATGGAGCTCAGGGTAAACGGATTGAGTGTTTAGTGGCGATTGGCCCATCTTTTAGCAGGTTGAGGCAGCCGCTCACCTTCTGTAAACGACGAATGACGCCTAAACAAAGATTGATCTTGAAAAAGAAAAAAATCAGGAGTAAAAGACGCTTAATCAGCATTTTTTTGCGGGAAATCCGCAAAAAAACACGTTTTAAGCATCGTAGGGGCAAAAATGCTCATTGAGTTCAGCGTCAAAAATTTCAAGTCAATCAGGGAGCGTCAGACTCTTAGCATGGTGGCGTCGAAGTATTACAAGGAGTTTATTGATGAGAACACTTTTGAAGTGGATTCTGAGGAGAAGTTCCCTCGCCTTTTAAAAAGCGCGGTGATTTATGGGCCGAATGCATCCGGTAAAACTAGCCTAGTAGATGCTATGACTTTTGTAGATTGGATGGTTGGTCATTCTGCAAAGGAAAGTCGATTAGAAGACGGTGTGAGCGTAATCCCTTTTCGACTCTCCTATGAAAGTAGAAGCTCAGACTCGGAGTTTGAGGTTAACTTTTTCGAGGAGGGAGTAAGGTACGAGTTCGGTTTTACTGCGAACTCAGAGCGAATTACTTCCGAGTGGTTGTACGCATACCCGTCGGGAAAGATGCAGCGTTGGTATAAGCGGGAGTATGTAGCTGAAAGTGATCAGGATTCATATGTTTGGAGCAAGCTATTTAAAGGTGGTCGCAGAAGGACTGACTGGAGATTAAATACGCGGTCTAACTCGCTGTTCTTGTCGGCTGCAATCCAACTTAATAATGAGCAGTTGCGACCAGTATATAATTGGTTTACGAAAAGACTTGCTACTATGGATCCAGCAAACTTGACTGCAAGTTATACTATGGAGCGGTTTGATGATGCTAAGAAAGACATTCTCTCATTTCTTAGTGGTGCTGATTTGTTTATTTCTGACATAAGGATTGAGCGACGTAAGTTCGATCCTTCGGAAGTTCCAAATGATATGCCGTCGGCCTTTCGAGATGAATTTATTAAGACTATGAGTGGTCGGGAGATTGCTGAGCCCAAGTTCTACTTAGATTCCATTGATGGCTCTGGCCCCGTGGAATTTGATGATGATGAGATTTCCGCAGGTACTAAGGCTCTTTTTAAATTCTCTGGTCCTTGGCTTGATGTCATGCGTAACAAGCGTGTACTGCTCGTAGACGAGCTCGATAGCAGCTTGCATCCTTTGGTTGTCCATCAGCTTATTGAAAGTCTGAATTCGAAGGGCACACAAGCGCAGGTCATTTTTACGACCCATGATACATCGATTCTCGGGCAGAATATTTTGCGCCGGGATCAAGTTTGGATGATTGACAAAGATGAGTATCAATCCTCTGTTTTGACGCCGCTGTCTGATTATTCCGTGCGAGAGGATGAAGCACTGGAGAAAGGTTACTTGGCGGGGCGATATGGCGGAATTCCATTTGTTAAGGATTTTTCGAATGGGAACTGACAACATACATCATAGGAAAAAAGCTCAATCGTTTGAACGAAAAAAGCCTGTGAAAGAGGCAGGTAAACGCTTTTTAATAGTGTGCGAAGGTGAAAAAACAGAGCCGAACTATTTTAAAGAGATTCGGCACGACTTGAGGTTGCAGACGGCCACCGTCGAGATATGTGGAGAGTGCGGCTCTGATCCTATTTCGGTTTATCAACATGCTGTTGATCTCTTCGAGAAGGAGAAGGGCGCGAGTTTTGATACCGTCTTTTGTATAATTGATAAAGATAGTCATAAAAATCTGGATAGGGCAATTGGGCTTATTAACGCAAAGGAAGGAAAGTTTGTTGCGGTCTTATCCTATCCATGTTTTGAATATTGGTTGCTGTTACATCACGTGCTGCATAGAGAATCATTTGTTCGAACTGCAAAAAAATCTATAGGGGAATCGGTTTTTAGTGAGCTAAAGAAGCACGATAAGTCGTACGCGAAAGGGGGTAAAGGCGTCTGGTTGAGATATAAGGAAAAGCTTTCATTCGCCATCAATAACTCGCGGGAAATGAAGAAGGTCGCCGATGCTTCAGGGAATCCCAATCCGTCGACTAATGTTCACGAACTGGTTGAGCTTCTAACTAATTTAAATAAGCCAGGTGGGCATAAGGCTTAGTGAATACATCCACTTTGCCCTGGCATCACGTGCTGACGGTGAACAGGGTAAAGTTGCTATTACTCAATATTTAACAAATTTCGGATTTGTCCGAGAGCATATTCGCTTCGAGCCTAGACTGCTACGCTTCCGCCTCAGGTGTTGATGCTGGAGCCTGAACAAATCGCGGCCTGCTAATGAGCCGCAGATTTCATCAGCCGGACGCGAGCAACTACCCGGAATGGGAGGGCTGGCTCGGCTGGCAACCCGAGCGGCTTCCGCTCCAAGGTGAACAACTCGTTTACCACCTGCTCCGACCTGCTGTCAGGTCGTTGGAAGCCCCGGAAAATACTTGACGAGCATCAAGCACCAGCACGGCACCTTTAACGCTGGAAGCGGTGCATTGCTTGGGCTGCGGGCAACTTGCCCTTGTTCTGTCGTCGGGAATCCGTCTAGGGCCTGTCTAATATTGCCTGGCGCGCTAAGCATTTTTCTGGCCCGGTATTTCACCACCCCATCGCGCCAGGATATTGATCGATCACCCACCTTGACGGCCGCCTCACGAATTTAGACGGAGCCGGTGCTGGTCAGGCAGCCCGAATGCTCGCAAAGCCTTAACCTGCTTGGCTTTCAGCGTTCCAACCACTGGTGGCGCCAGATAAATCCGTCAAGACCTGTCAAGAATTTCGTCAAGGCTGGTCAAGGATTCTGCTCTCCGAACCGTCCGCCACGGGTATGCCCAAAATTCTGGACGTGGTTGGTATCTGGACTGCTACGCCGATCTGTCGGAGCCCTTGATCGCTGGAGCTCCCGGCCTGACTCAGGTTGCATGCCGCGCCGCGATCCGTCCAGAACTGTCCAGAATTATTTGCCTCCTCACGACTGCCCCAGGCTGCCGGCGACGGTTAGCTCAGCAATGCCCTGGCGAATGAACACCAGGTTCTCGTCGAGCGTTTCTAGCGCGCCGCGCACGTTGTTGGCAATGTCAGCCGATCCGCGCTGCTCGACCCAGTTGGAAAGCTCCTCCACCGCGGCGCCCAGGGCGAGCTGGTTTTGATTGAGGCGGTCAAACAGGCTGGCGATCAGTTTGGTGTCCGTCATGGTGGCTCTCCGTGTTTCGAGAGAGCGTAGCACTGGCGCCGCGAATGCCTGGAATCACCTTTACGTGGTTTGCGTCTGCCGGCGGCAAAGTGGCCTGGCGATGTGATACGGGATTTCCCCGCATCTACCGCGTGAGCCCCGCCCGCATTTGTCGCTGCGCGTTCTCAGGCGGCCATGCTCGCCGAATCCGTCTCATGCCTGTCTCACATTCGCCAGCGATTCGGTAAAGGCCGGGTAAAAGTAGGTGGGCCGAAAGCGCCGTATCCGTCTGGGGTCTGTCAGGGGTATCAGCGGCCGCGGTGCGCTTGTTTGACGGGCTTGGCACGCGATAAGCCTCAGACGCCCACCCGGCGTGGGTTTGGTCTGATGGCTGCCTCGCATTCCGTCAAAGCGTAGTCAAAGTGGAGAGCCAAGTTTTACACGCATTGCGAAGCGCCGGGGAACCGTATGAATCTCCAAGGCCACACCCCATGCTTCCACCACCTCATCAGCGGAGAGCAGTCCGGTTGAGCTGACGCTTCCAGTCGCCTGGATCGTTATGTCCCCCAGCACGGCCATGTAGGCGGCGATGGTTTGTGGCAGAACTAGAAAGCCGGAACCATGGCTGTCGTGAACCATGAGTTCGTCCCGGCCGAGTGAAACACTGTGGAGAAGTGCCCGATAAGTGCGATGGGTGAATTTGGACAGTTCCTGATAGAAGACTCTGCGTTCAGTAGCCGCTTCTACTCCGTCTAATGCTTCGATCAGCTTCCGGATTTCGCCATGAGAAATCGTTTCGTTCGCATACCACTTCTTCAAAGCCAATTCGGCCTTTGGGGATGCTGCGTGCAAATAGCGCATCACGTCGATCGCTTCAACTGCGTCACGGAAGACTCGCGCAACGGGGCGGTGTCGTGTCTCCTTCAGTAAGGCCACGCAGTCTAGGAGTGATGCCAGCAAGTCCATGGTGATAAGCCAAGTCGCCTTCTGCAGCGACTGCTCGTCGCGATGGTATTTCAGCGTGTGCGGCCTGAGGCGTTTGATGATTTCGCGAAGCAGGGCATCGCATTCCCTGAGGAATTGCCGTTGGGCTTCGTGCTCATACGGGTTGTCATAAGCCTCTTGGGGATGTCGGCCCCAAACGATACTTGGCATTTTGTTCTCTCTGAAGGTTCCGATGTTCAATCATGGGAGTTTCCCCAGCGGGGGTAAACGTCTTGCACCAGACAGCCAGACACTATTCCGGCGAACGCCTAGGTTGCCAGTCAAAAAGCCTGCGTTTGGTGGAAACCTCAGTGGAAACCAGCGCCTGGCAACCGTCACTTTTGATAACAGGCCGGCGGCCGGGTTCGCACCAGGTTCGCGTAAGAGGGTGCGAACCAGAAGTGCGAACTTGGTGCCGGTACGCTTCGGCGGGTGCGTACCAATCGTGCGTACCTGGCTGCGTTCCAGCGCCCCACTGTTCGCTTCTACGGGAAGTTCGCGCACTCCAAGTGCGTGAAAAGTCTGCGTGAAACACTGAGCGAAGACACGCTGGCCGGAACTTGGTTACAGCCTTCAATGGGGTGTTTCGGCAAAGAAAATTTGATGCGTCAGTGACCAGAGAGAGCGGTCACCGGTGATGGTCATCGCTCTTGGTCACCACCCGGATATCCGCCTGAATCAGCTCCAAACCGTGGGTACCAGAGTGGATACCGTTATCGAAGGCTGATTTTTCTAAATCAGGACCGCGTTTCCGAGATCTTTGCTAAAGCAAATTGTCTCAATTGGTCAGACATTCTGAGATTGAGTTCAGCAGATCGCTCTCAAACAAATTAGCCTCCATCCTGAGCCGGTGGTCAAGCCTCTGAAAATGCGACATGAGCTCTGCCCGATATGCACATCTTGTCTGAATTCCCACCCCTCTGATTACCGAGTTACGTAGCGATCCGGCAATGCTACCTAAACCGTTTATGGCTTGAAGCTCATTGTGACTGCGGAGAACTGAACTCAGCAAATAACGCTTGAACGAATCGGAAATTTTTTCGCTAGGAATGATTATCTGCAGCATGTCGCCCAAAGACTTTGTGGCTTCTTTTGAAATGAAGTGCCTATCAAAATTTTTGATATTTTTTGTGGTCTCTGGAATTTCTGAATCATCGACAAAGGAAGACTGCAAGGACCAATCCGAGGTGATACTTATCAGACGATATAGTAGGTAGTGAAAGGGGGTAGGCCATTCGTTGAGTGAGTCTTCCACTGGAGTCGATGGCATTTGCTTGATTATTTTTTGTACAAAATGTCTAAAGTAGTGCAACCACATATGGTCTTGTAGGCCTTGATGAATGCCCTCGTGAACCATGATTTCAAACATAGTAATTCCGGAATTTATCGGGCAGCGAAATCTACCAGAATCAGAATAAGACCCCAGCTCCTTATTCAGTTTGATGGCAAGTTTGCTGTCCTCATCCAGACGCCGAAATACCGCGTCACCGATCGCTTGGTACAAGCCGTTGTTAACCGCGTCTGTAGCATTTGCGAAGAAGTGCCGCAGGAGACGATTACTCTCCGGCAGCGCTAGTCGGCTCCCTCTATTTAGGTTTCGGCTGTTCTTTAACTCGACGTAGAGACGACTGCCCGGTGTTTCGAGCATGGCATCCACACACTCCTCAATAAAGTCGGAGCGAATCGCTTCGTCAGCCTTAAGGAGTTTTAGGGCAAAGAAGGGATGGGTGACCGCAATATAGTTGATCAACTCGGGTGAGGTGACTAGGTTTTGGAGTGTTTCGCGGGCCAAGAAACTAGCATCGTCATGCTTCGATACCCAAGCCCTCAATGCTGTTAACGCCTTCCTCAAGTTTTGTCGCCAGGTTCGTCGGGCAACGGGTTTCTCGCTACGCATGAGAGCTGCTAAATCTACAGAGGGGGCATTAATGCGATCAATGACCCTAACGAGCCACGGAGTGTCTGTGCATATACGAATAAGCTTTGATAGTTGTGGGTCAATATAGAAAACCAGCTCGGCATGACGTTTGGTAAATAGGAGGTTTTCGATGAGATCGTGGAAGATACGAATTTTCCCTTTTACCAGTCGAGGGGACCGGGTTCTCCAGAAGAAATAGACTGCGATAGCTAGAAGCAGGAGATATACGACGCTTGAAGTGTTAAGCCCCCATCGCCACGGCCCGAAGCTATAAAAGAGACCAAGTTTTTGTAACGTGGGCGCAAATACTAGGTAGTGGACGAGCGTAAGAACAGATATCCCAAAAAACCAATCTAGCCATGAAACACAGAAGCGGAACTGTAACCGGCTGCTTTGCGGAATGAGTGCCCATACAGCGGCGATAACGCCCAAAATGGTCAGTAGAATTGTCGTGTCGACGTCGGCTGATACGGTCATCTAGGGCGTTATTCCTTAAGGTGGACGGCTTTGAACTTTGACGAGACGCAGCCATCCTGAGTTCGGTAGAGCGGCTACTGTAGGTGCCAATTGGTCTCTCGTCATTATGTTGGCTTTCAGAAGGGTCAAAATTGATGGCGCTAGACCTTCCGGGCTGGTGAATGTGGCTACTATTTTTGGCATACAGAGTGGCTCGCTACCGATCTGGTCAAAGCCAATTACTTGTCAAAACCTCTCATCGAGCGCGCACCAGAACCTAACAAAACCTAATGTCGGACCGAGTACGGAGCCTGACGCCATGTTGAGAAATGTTGAGATGCGGCCGGCCCTGAGCTGATGACAGCGCTCGCGGCCTGTTAGCAAAAGTTAGTCCCAGGGGAGCTGGCCAACCCGTCACCCTGTTAAAAATTGTCAAGGCTGGCGGGCGTAGGGCGACTCCGTGACGGAGATTCCTACGACGGATGGTAACCAGGCGGGGTGGTTACTTTTGGTGGTTACCTGCGTGGTTACTGGGTCGCGCCCACGGCGGCCTCATCGAACATATTCAAACCTTTGAACAGCCGAGAAATATAGCTTGTCGATGTCAAAACCATTAATGAAAGGATCTTGGCAGCCCTGGGCACGGTATAGGTAGGTCAGGTTGCACACAGTCTTCGCTGCGAGCTTGATGATGTCGTCGTCGTGAACTTGATTAGCCTGAGGCTCATATGTGTATCGGCTGCTGGTGAATAGGTTGCTGTTGATCCCTAACGTTTCCAAGTCATGCAGATCAAACAGAAAGCTTCGGATCTCGGGGGCTAGCGCTTCAGCAAATTGAAGTAAGCCGTGGCCGTTAGAGCCTTTTGGCAGAAGCTCCCTGTCGTACTGATAGCTCTCGTTCAACGTCCCCGGATTTCCAGCGACGATCGCGAAAAAGCTTTTGAGGCAGATTTCAAGCGAGAGAGCGGAAAGGACGCAGGCCAAGCCCATTCGCTCTTGAGCCGCTGTAGTCCCAACAGAATAGTAATCGTAGGCCGTTTCAATCATGTAGGGCCTGAAATCTACTGTGGGTAGACCTTGAACGTCAGGGCAATAGCGTAATTCCATTTGCGTAAGCCTTTTGTCGATTGCAGAGACTTCTTGCGATGAGCTCGGCGAAACAGACGACTTGGTCTGAGTGAGACCATATCGTCTGTCTCAAAGCGTGACAAAGCCGCCCGGAGGCGGCCCTATCTTTTCGTTACAGCGTGGTAGGCAGAATGTCTAAAACACCGTCGCCGCTTGTTGATACGCGGTAGTTTTTCACCTTTCCGTCCGTGACGATTGCCTCTCGCTCTTGCCTTTCCGCGCCCATCCCGCAGATGCCGCTTCCTTGGTATGCCGCACCGACTACGACCGAGCCAGCAGGGACATGGAGGGCAACCCTTTCTCCAGGCTTGAGTAATGCGGCCACTTTTCCGTCTAAGAAAAGGCCCACCGAGCAAAGACTTCCCGTATGGCCCGAGTCGCGGGTCACCGACAACGTGCCTGTGCCTGGCACGTCTTTCTGGTATGCAAGAACCCTTTCAGGCGGTACCGCGACAGCGTTTTTGATTGGCACCGGGGAAGTGGCACAGCCTGCCAGAAGGGCGGCAAATAGTGCTGTTATTGCAGCGATCTTCAGCATGAGAGCTCCTTTTCATGAGATGCAACAATAGCACTGTCTAAGTTCAGACTTGATCCTCGGCATAAATTGCGGCGCTGATGATCGCGCCGCCCCACCGCCGGTGGCCAATGCAAAGCGGTACCGGGTTGCCCGAGGCTGTGGTGTTTTTCGCTGATCCGAATGCGTACCCGGGCACGTTCTCCGGCGCCGCGCTGGTCTTGAGACCACCAGCCTGTGGGCTGAGCATTTGGATAATGCCGCCGATGGACATTGCAGCGCCTGCCGAATACAGAAAGGGTGACGCAGCAGCGAACGGCGTGAAAGACAGTACGTATGCTGCTGCAATCAATATCCCGCCGACGATTGTCTGAAGGGAACCCGCGCGTTTACTACCTGTAATTACTGGTGCAATGGTGATGTCGCCGGTTCCGTTGTAGTTCAACTCTTTCTCGCCAATATTCCGTTTTTCGCGGAACACTGCGAACTCTAAACCTCGGGATTTGGCGTTCGATATATAGCGCTCAAATCCGGGGATCTGAACGCATAAGGCTTTGACGGCTTCCGCTGGGGTACGCACAGCCAATGGATAGGACTTGCCGAACTGGCGAAGGGCACCGCGAAGCTTGAAGTTGATGACAGGGGTGTATTCGATCACTGAAGCGGCCATGGTCTGTTTCCTCTACTTGTCATTGGTGGTGTGGGTTGGTACTTCGGCGCCGATCTGCATTGCAAGCAGCATTCGGGATGCCATGGCGTCGTCACGGATAGCCTTTTCGCGGCGCGGGTCAGGGTTCCAGGCTGAGCAGTGGGTAGATGCGTATTCCTTGGCGAATGGGTTTATGGCTTTCAGCAGGTCAGCGGCGATGACGGCCTCTTGCTCCGTGTAATACGGGCCGTCGATTCCGTCACGCCCACCCTTGACGATGTGATTGACTCCCCAAACGACATACCCGGCAATCATCTTTGGATCACTGGCAAAGTCCGTAATCTTGCACGCCTCGGCGAAGCGCTCCCTGTACGTGGGTGCCTGGCCCGTTATGTTGCTGTCTTGGTCTGTCATGTTTCCTCTATGCGCCGCTGGCGCTGGTCATGGGCTGGTGCCCGGTGGTGTTGCTCGGTGTCGCGCCACGTTTTCGTGAATCGCAAAACGTGGCGCGGAAAATGGGCAGTTGCCGACGATGCTCAGGGCGGGCGGGAGCTTTGGGCCGAACGGCGCACCAGGGGCGAATGGGTCGGGTAGTTGGTCTTCTGGGCATTCCCTGATGAATCGGATCATGGCGGCGTGGCAGGCGCGATACAGCGGGCCACCGGCGCCCCATTCGTCGCTCTTGCGGTCGGCGCTGTCCTCTAGCTGGGATAGGTAGGCCACTCCGCGAAGGCTGGTGTCACCGTCTGCGCTAGCCCGATGGCGATGTACTGGGTTGACGCCCAGCAGGTCGCACATCTGGTCGAAGCCCAGCGCCTGCGCCAGCCCCTCGCGGTCGAACATTAGTGATTGGCCAAACCCTGCGAGTGCGCTCCACGCTCCGCTGCGGGTAGCTTCCTGGTGTTCGCTGGCCTGCTCCTCCAGTTCGGCAATGGTCTGCCGGGTGAATGGGAGAAATGCTTTCAGCTTTCCCGCTTGCCGGCGTAGGGCTCGCCGTTCACCGCGGATAACGTCGAGCTGGTCAGCAATGGCGCGACATATTCGCCGGGTGGTGATGAGCTGCGTGGCGGCGCTGATGCCGGGTTTCATACCGATGTTGCACAAGCGGGTGATAAGGCTGGGCGTCATTGGTACGTCTCCATAGGCGTGTTGTCGTAGCTGGCGCGCAAGTGGGCGCCAGCCGTGCAATAGCGGCCGGTGGGCGCGTAGCAGCTCCGACAAACCATGATGTGGTTGAGGTAGTGGTCACGGGCTTGTCGCCATTCGGGCGTGGCAGTGGCGGCGCTTGCGTGCGGGCTTGTAATGAGTCGGGGAGCGCGCTCGACAGGGTTGGCCAGCACCAGGCGTGGGCGAGGCCGACTCCCCAAAATTGGTGAGTCGATACCTGCAATGGCTGGCGGCATGTGATCGAGCAAGCCGGAAAGGAGACTCATGGCGTCACCTCGGCCTGATTGCTCCATTGCCCATATGTGTCTCTAGAAAAAAATCGGGGGAACGGGGGAACAGTGGGAACAGCCAATGTTTCCGGGGCTTTCAGAGGGGATTTCTGTTCCCCACTTTTTTTTGTGGGGAACGGTGATAACCAAATTCTGGAAAACGCAGACACGCTTATATTCAAAAACATGTTTGTGTTCCCCCTGTTCCCCATACATTCAATAAGGGGGAACGGCCGCAGCCCACGGTTTTACTGGCTGTTCCCCCGTTCCCCCTGTTCCCCACGTTTATAGGTTCCTGTGAACTCGGGCATTCGTACTTGGTGGATTTGGTGGTCATGCGCCGGCCCCTTCGCTGTCCATGGCTTCTGGGTCGATCACGTACAGCCGCGCCGATCCGCCGGCGGGGATGCGGTACTTTTTGGTTTTGCGGCTATCGCGGTCGGTGTCGCGTTTGGCCAGGGCCCCGCCAACCTCCAGTGCCTTGACCACGCGGGTGAGGCCGAACCCATGGGCGGCCTCGATCAGCGCGGACTTGTTGAACAGATAGAGCCGCTTGCCGGCCACCAGCTCCCAGTATCCGGCGCGGTTGAATACCTTGGCGTCCACCTCCGCTGCGTCGACATCGGAGAATCGGCTGCTGCCGTGCTTGTCGATAAAATCGATGATGCCGGCCAGGATCTGGCGGTCTTCTGCGTTGCCTCCGCCGACACGGGAGAGCCATTCCCCGTAGAGCAAGCGGCAGTCGGAGAGGGCGGTGCCCGGCTCCCATGGCAACAGGCCGTAGGCGATGGCCATCTCGCCCGCCAGAGCGATCACGGCGAACCGGTCAGCCACGCGGCCGGCCTGGGCGTTGTCCTCGACGAATTGGGCGCGGATGCCGTCAAAATCACTGAGCAGCCCGGGCTTATCGTCAGCAGCGACCAGGTGCTCCACAAACGCTGGTCCAAGGTGGCCGTGGTGGGCGCCGACCGCTACGGTGAGCTGCCGGTGAAAGTCCGCTCCCTCAAGCCCGTGCAATTCGTCGAAGGCCCGGTGTGTGCGGGTACCGGCGTTCACGTCGACCATGCGCAACTCGGCGCCAGCGTGGGCGGCATTGCCGGATATGGCCGCGTGTTCAGAGAGCGAGCGCTCGCCGCTGGAGAGTGTCAGCAGGCGCCAGCTCAATTTGGCGCGGCCTTCGCGCTCACGGGTCATGGTGCCTTTACCCTGGCCGTTGGCGAGGGAGTAGGCCATTTCCTGTACGCGCTTGGGATCAGCACGCTTGATCTCATCCAGGGGGAGGATGGTGTCATTGCGGCTCGACGCTTCGATCTCCAGGCCACCCTTGGTCATGTCCCAACTGGCGGCGAACACGCCCGGGTCGCCCCATACCGACGACCCGATCAGTTGCGCCAGCGACTTGCCGCTCGAGCTATCGCCCACCAGGTGAACACCACCGCCCAGCACGCCCACCAAGCTCAGCAATGGGCCGGCCAGTGAGCAGCCGATCGCTAGTGTCAGCACCGGGTTGCCCGCGCACTTGGCGGCCACCTCCGATTGCCACAGCGCCAGCTCGCCGCGCCGGCTGAAAAGTACCTGAGCCTTGTTGCTGGCCTGGTACCGCACATTGGCGCTGCCGATCGTTCGCCCAGGCAGCACGAACGCTCCCGATTCATGCCAGCCCGGCCGGCTGGTGGTGGCAAACACTTCTGCAGGATGCTGGTCGAGCAGGTACTCCATGAACGTGCCGCGTTTCTTGAGGGCGATAATGACGCCCATCCCGAACAATGCGCGCCGGGCGTCCTCGCCGCTGCCGCCGAACACTTCCATGGCGATGATCCATTCCTTGATGCCGCCCTCAGTTACCAGGCGCAGCAACCGCCCCTCGCTGCCGTCGTCGCTGTTGGTGGTTCGGGCCACGACTGTGACAGGGCTGGAGATCCACTCATCGGTGATAGGCCGGTCGCCGGTATCGCCCTCGGCGTCGTCCTGATCAGCCGCGGCGCGCTTGAAACTGTGCCAGTAGACGCCGGGGCGCAGCTTGCGGCCCTTCTCATTGATCACCCAATGCTCATACACCGCCCAGCAGGGGCGATCTGGCGCAATGGTCGCCGCGTCCGGCCGAAGGTTGATCACGTTGGTGTCAGGCTTGGACATGGGCGAGTTTCCAGTTGGCGAGGTCGTTGAAGTCGGTGAGGTCATCGGGGGCGCCTTCGGGCCACTCGGGGAAAGCCACTTGGCCACCCACGGCCGCCGCCGCAGCGTTTGCCGCTGCGCGCCCCGGGTTGCCATCGGTGAGCCGGTCGTCGTCGCCGGCGATGACGATTGGTTGGCCCGGGTATCGAGCGCGAAGGGCCATCGCCGCCGGGATCAAGTTGCCCGCGTTCATGGCAGCGGCAACGACATAGCCGCCGTGCTGGTGGAGGCTGGCGGCCGTCGCCCAACCTTCGCAGATGCAAAGCACAGAACCTGGCTCGATGATGCCCAGCGGCGAATAGGTGCCTTTGATCCGGCCGCCGAACAGGAAGCGCTTGTCGCCGTCCGGCCCGATCTTTTGCAGGTTGACCAAGCGCCCATCCAGGTACAGCGGGATCAGCAGGTCAGCGCCACGCTGGCGCAGGCCGTAGGAGCGAACTGCCTTGGCTACCAGATACGGGTGGTCGGGGGAGGCGCGGCGCGCATTGCGCCACCAGTGGTTGGCCTTCTCGGCGGCCTGCTGCTGGCGCTGGTGTTGCTCGGCTTCGCGCTGGCGCCGGGCTAGATCAACCCGCTCGCGGATTTGTGCGGCTTCGCGAGCGTCCACCGGTTCGCGACTACACCAGGTGCTGGCGCCACCGGCTTTCCAACTGCCGAAAGCGCCGGATGCAATGCCGTCCAGGTACAGCACATACCAGCCGTTGAGCGAGCCAGGCTTATCCTCCGGCACACGGAATCGGTGGATTGCACCGTCGGGCTCTGGTAGCCAGTCGAGAGGGCCATAGACGGCCTGGAGCGCATCACGGAATTGGATCGTTGCGTCTGTCATGCGGCCCCCTTCGGCGGGGTAAACCGCTTGGCCAAGCTCTCCAGTTTCTGAGTCAGGCGCTCCAACTCATCGCATTGGCGGCCTTGGTCGCCTTCCGAAATGCGCAGTTCCAAGAAGCCAACCAGTGTTTCTACCAGCAGCACATAGCTGGCGCTGTCGATATGAGCGCCAGCAGTGGGTGGGCCGCCAGTGCCCGTACGCTTGATTGGTGTCACGTCACCCATGGCTGACCTCCCGGCGATCAGCGCCAGCAAAGGCCCGGCAAACTTGACCGTTGTTCACACCGTGCCAGCGGGTAATGTCGTCAATTGAATCAACCAGGCATGCCGTCACTTGGGCGCCAGCACTACGCATAACTACGCGCCCGCACTCGGCGTCGGCCTCGGTCAAGAACGGTCCCAGCAACGCCTTGGGCACCTTCGGGTGGGTTACGAACCAAAGCTCGGCAGCTTCTTTTAGGCAAGCCGATCCCGTAGACGCTGATGCGCCGTTTTGAATTTTCATGCTTAACCTCTTAGGTCAGGTCGCTATATCGATTCTGAACATGACGGCATTGCCGCCTTGGAATGGGTGGTGGTCATTTACGATCTACCGGCCGGCGTGGATCTGGCCCGGCCAACTCATCAGCCAGATCGCCGCGGGCAATTCGGAATGCTTGCTCCATGTCTTCGACCGAACGCACACCTTGATAGGTGAGTTGACCGACAGCCGCCTTGGCTGGACCAGGAAAGCGTGTATTGAGTAGCTCCATTCCGTTCACCGCCTCCTCCTCGGATTCAAAAGGGGCGATCATTCGCGAATACAGCAGGCCATTCTTCTCAACGGCGGGCGTGTAGACGAACCAATAGGCTTGGCGTACGTCGTGGGCGCGGTTATCGGTCGACATTGAATATCTCCCGGTGGTTGATCGGTTTGGCGTCTTCGATCTCTTGATCAGTTTTCCAGTGGTTCGACATAAAGCCGTGCGAATGCAGATGGATCTCGGCCATCAGATCGCGCATGCGGATATTGATCGGTCGGCTGCTGCCGCCGAGGGATGGTGCGATCGCCTGGGTGTAGATAGTCCGGAGTTCGTCGAACAACTCACGAGCGAGACGCATACCGCGCTGCTCGCTTGGGGTAAGAGCGGAGGTGCTGATCACCACTCCGGTGCGGGGCGAGTCGCCGTTGATTAGAGTTTTCATGCCGAAACCTCCCGCGATTCATCCTCGATGTCTTCGAGGTCTTTATCCTCAACCCAGGCAACGCCATGGCGCTTTGCGCGCAAGCCATTCACAGCGGCAATAGCGATGCGATCCACGAAGCCGATCTCAAGGCACGTAAAGCGGCCACACATTGCGCCTAACGCTGACTTGATGGCCCAAAGCGCCTCATGCTCGTCGTGCGCGGCAAGCTCGACGATCTCGTCGTTGAAGAAAGCCATTCCCTTTTCCCAGTCGGCAGCCGCGCCGGGGTTGCCCAAGGGCCAGTTGATGAGTCGGCCCACATCGTCGCGCCTGGTGAAGCTGAGGTCGTCGCGGGTTTTGATTGACGTTTTCACTGGCCACCCCCAGCGCCCACGGCAGCATACCCGGACAGAGCGGTGGAAATTGCCTCGTGGTTACAGTCGGCAGTGTTGGCGCCATCAGCGGCCAGGTTCCACGCAATATCCACCAGGTTGCGGATGTGCTGGCTCGTGCCCTTGTCTGCAAGTGCGGCATACAGCAGGGATTCAAGCTTACCTAGGATGACCTGTGCGCTGCCTAGATCCTCAAGCGCGTCGTGGGCGATCTGATGGATGGTGCGGGCGGGAGTATTCATTCCGCCCCCCCGGCAGACTCCAGGGTACGAGCGATGGCCATGTGGGCGTTGTAGCGGGTGAGACGAACGGAAAGTGATGAGTTTGCGCGGAGGGCGCTCAGGGCCATGCGGCGGTGAGCAAATGCGCGAATTGCGGGCGGAATTAGGGCGTGCATAGGTGGAGCTCCCGTATCAATTTGAGAGCTGCCACGTTCGCGACCAAACGAATGGGTGGCAGCCGTGCGCAGGTTGGTCGACCGGAGATACAGAAACCCGGCACACCCGAAGGTGTCCTGCGCACAGCCGCCATAAAACGAAACTGCGGGCGTAAAAAAAGCGCCTGCAATCGTAATAGGGGCGCTGTTGCGCCTGTATCTGCTCGGGCGACCAAACCCGGTCGCTGAATTTGCAGCGACGGACGAACCATACCGACGAGCACGATTGCTTGCAACCAAAGTTATCGACCGCTCATCGCCGATCGTGAGCGCGGCGTTCATGCTGCCACCGGGCGACGGGGGGCATTTGTGCCTTTGAGCATAGCCAGCACGCTCTTGGCGCGTTTGTATTCGGTGGGCGGCAAACTGTAGCGAGTCACAAGGCAAGGCAGCCCCCAGTGGTTCGGCACGCGCTCGGTCTTGCGGGCGAACTTCAGACCATAGCCGTGGGTCAAGCTGCTGATTGTGCTGTGGAGGCAATGATCGCCCAGGCGCTCGGCCTCGAAGCGGTTGAGGCTGCGATCCTGGAGCAAGTACGCAAGGACGCGGCTGATCTTCGTCGGCGCTTTCCCGGTGCTGGTGGTACTATCGGCGTGAGATTTTTCTTGGCTGGCCTTTATGGGTTGGCCTTTTTTTTGGTCGGTCATTTATGCCGCCTCCCCTCGCAAGGCGATGCGTTGGCGCACCCAGGCGTGGACCTCGGCCAGCACAAAGCCAACTGGCGAACCACGCGACTTGCTGTTGCTCAGCGGCACAGGGCGGGGGAAGGTCGGATCGTCTTTTAGGCGCTTGTAGACGGTGGGACGGGCGAGGCCGGTGATGGCTTCGAGATCCGGCATGCGAATTAGGGTGATTGCCGGATCGAAGTTTTGCGCTGCTGCTGTAGAAGGCTGATGTGCTGCGTGGATGGTGTGCATTTTACGTTTCCCGATATTGATGTAGACGGGAAACAGGTTGATTGTTGCGATGAGGTGTCAGATAGAGGTGACATAGTGGCATGACATACTGTCACCCAGCGTGTCACCCCAGCGCGTCATGCCTCAGGAAGCGAATCTGGCTTGATTGCCCCGGCCAGGGCGATTGTCTTCCTGGGTGGGGTGGAGCCTTTCCCAATGCTAAGCCCCAGCAACTCACATAGCTCAAGCTGGACTTCGTTCTGTGTTGGCTGGCGCTTGTCTCGGGTGTATCCAGCCCAATACTTCAAGGCCGCATCCCGCATAGCTAAAAGCTCTTTCGTTTCGTAAGGGAAGGATAGGGCTGCGTCATGAGGCTGTGGTGTGGTGGCACTCCATTCCGGGCTATCTACCTGGTTGCGGTGATCGGCAGTCTTGGAAAACAACTGATGACGCAAAGACGCCGCAGTATTTTCGGCGTCTTCTGCCCGGCGATCTGCTGCGTTCCTGGCCCGCCGCTCACTCTCTAGATCCGCGCGTAATGCTTCTAGCTCCTGCGAATGGATAGGTGCCTGATTCATCTTCTTTGCGTTAAGCATGACGAAGAGAAGCTGAGCTTGAAGGGCTTCAACTATCGCTGATCCACGATCAAGCTCGCCCTGAATCATTTCTCTAGTCTCATCGGCATCTAGGGCGAGCTTAACGACGGACATAGTCATGCTTGAGACTTCGATTAATGCTCGCTTGAGAGCTGTAGCGACCTCGGCCAGTTCTGGCGTCTCAAATAATGGGAAATCTTCAACAAGTCGGTCTATGTCAGCAACGTACTCCTGTGCGCTGACGCCCAGAGCTTTGATCTGAACTGCTAATTCGCTCACTTTTCGCTTCCCATAGCGGCCCATATTTATGATCGGCCAGCCAGGCAGATGGGTGTCCGCGTTTCGCCCCGTCGGGCTAGGCTGGTCGAAACTCTTTGAAAGTCAGTGCGCTGGTTATCCGAACAGTATTGGCATTAAGTCTATATCTGTACATGGCGAATAGTAAGCAACCAGTCAGGCACGCTTGCCAAAGTCACCTTGGACAACAACGCCACCGGCGAGGCCATCGAGGTAGTTCGCATACCATTGCATCATCACCTTGCGCTGCGGCAGGTACTGGGCCTTGTTGTATACGCCGGCAACGCCAGGCTTTTTGTGTGATAACTGGGCCTCGACGTGGTTCTCGTCGAACCCGTTCTCGTTGAGCACCGTCGACGCGATATGCCGGAAACCGTGACCTGTTTGTCGGCCTTCATATCCCATTCGGCGCAGCGCCATCAGAAACACGGTGTCACTGCGTGGTTTGGTGTGGTCGCTACGGCCGGGGAACAGAAGGGGATAGCTGCCGGTGTACTGGCGCAGCTCCTCCAGCGCCTCGATCGCCTGAGACGAAAGCGGCACCAGGTGCTCAAGTCCCTTTTTGCGGCCTTTGCGCTCGACTGGGATCGTCCAGACCTTCTTGGCGAAATCGAACTCCGACCACTGCGCCTCGCGCAGCTCGCTGGGGCGCACGGCGAACAGGCTCAGCAGGCGCAGGCCGAGGCGCACATCGTGGGCGTGCGGATAGGCAGCGATGGCGCGAATCAGGCCGGGAAGCTCATCGGGTGAAACGTGGGCATAGTTTTCGGCCTTGCCGGACTGGAGATATTTTTGCAGCCCCTCAAGCGGGTTATGGGTCGCCCGGCCAGTTACCCGGGCCAGATCGTAGGCGTCTCGGCAGTACGAACGAACTCGGCTCATTTGCTCAAGGATTCCCTGCTGCTCCATGCCGCGCAGAAACTCCATCCACTCAAGCGGAGTGATGTCGGCGTAGGGGCGTTTGCCGAACACCGGGAAGACGTGACGTTCCAGGGCTCCGATGATTCGCTTGGCGGTGCCCGCATCCCAGTTGGTGAGACGTGAGGCGTACCACTCTCTCGCCAGCGGTTCGAATGTCTCGCCGGCGATATCCCTCTCTGCTTTCTTGCGGGCCTGCTTGGTAACGATCGGGTTTTTGCCGTCGGCGGCATCGGAGCGCAATTCGGCAGCTTTCTGTCTGGCGACTGATCCGCTCACCTCGGGGTAACCGCCAAGCCCAAGCCATGACCATTTGCCGTCGGGCTTCTTGTAACGAAGCTGCCAGGACTTTTGGCCATCAGGCTTCACGCGGAAATAAAGGCCGCTCCCGTCCAGCTCGCGATACTCGTTGGCATCAGGCTCCAGGCCGGCCAATGCGGTATCGGAAAGGGGGCGGCGTTTTATCTCGGATCGCTTCATTTTGGCTTGTATCCCCTCGGTTCAATTATTTGTCGAGGATACACAGGGGGATACACGGAGGGAAGGTATAGGGGGATACAAGGAGAGATAGCCAGAAACAAGAAAGCCCGCACTAGGCGGGCTTCTTGAGGTTGTTTATAGACTCATGGAGACATCTGTAAACAGGTACTTGGTGGCTACACAGGGACTTGAACCCCGGACCCCAGCATTATGAATGCTATGCTCTAACCAACTGAGCTATGTAGCCAAGTGGCGCGCATTATTCGCTCAGAACGAAGAAGCGTCAAGCGCTTTTTTGAAAATTTATCTACGCTATCAACTGTTTAAGCAAAAACGCCGGGTCAGGCGACCAGTGGCTGGGTTTCGCGCAGCTCCCAAAGCCGCAAAGATAAAAGTGTGGGAGCGGGCTTGCCCGCGATGGCGGTGTATCAGGTTAGCCGTACTTGACTGACACGCCGCCTTCGCGAGCAAGCCCGCACACATTTGATCTGCGGTGTTCTACCGTCGGCGTACTAGCTTGCTGGCCCTTTACAAGGCATGAGCGCTGCATCGATTCACCTACTCGTTAGCCTGCTAACGGGATAGCCTTCCTGCCCCAATAAGTGGCACATTGTCACACCTGCACCTGTGCATCCATCTGCTGTACGGAAACGTTCCTCATGGCTCTTACCAATTCCCAGCCTTCAGTGGCTACGACACCGGCCGCCGGACAATCCAGCCCGTTGGTCATGTCTATCATCGGCGCCGTGGCGCTGGCGCACTTGATCAATGACCTGATCCAGGCGGTGTTGCCGTCGATTTATCCGATGCTCAAGGAAAGCTATGGCCTGACCTTTACCCAGGTCGGCCTGATTACCCTGACGTTCCAACTCACGGCGTCCTTGCTTCAGCCTTGGGTGGGTTACTACACCGATCGCCATCCCAAGCCGTTCCTGCTGCCGTGCGGGATGATCTGCACGCTGATCGGGATTCTGATGATGTCCCAGGTCGGCAGTTTTCCACTGATTCTGCTGGCGGCGGCCTTGATCGGTATCGGTTCCTCGACCTTCCACCCGGAAGCATCCCGCGTGGCGCGCCTGGCATCGGGTGGCCGCTACGGCCTGGCGCAGTCGACCTTCCAGGTGGGCGGTAACGCCGGCTCGGCCTTTGGCCCGTTGCTGGCGGCGGCGATCATCATTCCGTTTGGCCAGGGCAATGTGGCCTGGTTCGGTTTGTTCGCGGTGTTTGCCCTGGGTGTGCTGTACGCGATCAGCCGCTGGTACCGCAACCACTTGAACCTGTTCAAGCTCAAGCAAGGCCAGGCCGCGACCCATGGCCTGTCGAAAAACCGCGTACTAGGTGCGCTGGTGGTGCTGGGGCTGTTGGTGTTTTCCAAGTACTTCTACATGGCCAGCTTCACCAGCTACTTCACCTTTTACCTGATCGAGAAGTTCGACCTGTCGGTGGCCAGTTCCCAACTGCATCTGTTCCTGTTCCTTGGGGCGGTGGCGGCGGGCACGTTCTTTGGTGGGCCGATTGGCGACAAGATCGGCCGTAAGGCGGTGATCTGGTTCTCGATCCTGGGCGTGGCACCGTTCACCCTGTTGCTGCCCCATGTCGATCTGTTCTGGACCAGCGTGCTCAGTGTGGTGATCGGTTTTATCCTCGCCTCGGCGTTCTCAGCGATTGTGGTGTACGCGCAGGAATTGGTACCGGGCAATGTGGGGATGATCGCCGGGGTGTTCTTTGGCCTGATGTTCGGGTTTGGCGGGATTGGTGCGGCGTTGCTGGGCTATCTGGCGGACATCCACGGCATCGAATACGTGTACACGCTGTGCTCGTTCCTGCCGCTGCTCGGGGTGCTGGCGATTTTGTTGCCGCGTTCGAAAAAAGCCTGAAACCGGGAGGTTGGCCCTATCCCTGGGCGATCCCTCTCCTACTGGAACGGGTGAGATTTTGTCGCGCGTTTCAGTTGTTCCCGTGCCCGGGACAGGCGCGAACGCACGGTACCGATCGGAATCGCCAGGGCATCAGCGGTGTCCTGGTAGCTGCCGTCGGTTTCCAGTGAGGCATACAAGGTGTTGCGCATTTCCAGGGGCAGGTGCTGGATCGCATTGAGGGTGTTTTCCAGCCGGCGGCTGATCTCGAATTGGCGCGCCAGGTCCTGCTCTTCGTTGTGCCCATGGGACAACGATTCATCGAACTCGCAATGCACCGGCTTGGCATAGAGCCGGCGAAAGTGATTGCGGATCAAATTCAGCGCGATCCCGCACATCCAGGTACTCAGTGACGCCTGCGCGCTGAAGTGATGACGGTTACGCCATGCCTCCAGATATGTCAGTTGCAGGATATCGTCCGCATCCTCCGGGTTCAGTACGCGTTTATGAATGAACCGGCGCAGGCGTTTGTGGTGGTCATCGGACAGATCTTGGATGGATTGGCTTGGGTCGCGGGGCAGATTGACTAAAACACTGATTGGGATATCCATGATTTTTCCTCAGGGTATAAACGGTCGAAATGGTTTCGACGAGAACCCTGTTAGCACCGCTTGTGCCAAGCGGAAATAATCACTATCTATTTGATAAATATAAGGAAATATCTTGTTTTAGGTGTTTTTTGTGCAATCGCTTGCGCAAAGCATCGTGGGTTTGTGCCGGTATTTTCATGGGGCATGGGAAGCGGATGAGGATGGAACCGGATCGGACCTTCCAGCCACACAAGGATACGAATCTCTTGCTATGGCATTCCCATGAAAGTCGATCCCAACCTTGATGTGCAAAATCCCGCGCACCTGAATCAACCGGCACCGGCACGGATTGAAAATGGGCCGCCCTCTCAGATAAGCGCCCCCGTGGCGGACGATCTCAGTGCGCTGTTCAGCCAAGAGGTGGAACTCAACACCAAGGCGCTGGGCAAGCGCCAACTGGGCTTGCGCGCCCCGGCGGCCGAGCAGTTGACTCAGCTTTATGAGCAGTTGGGGCATCCGGCCCAGGCGAAAATGGCGACCATCGCCCGTAATGTCAGGGTCCAGCTGCTGCTCGGTGCCGGGGTCGGCAAGATGATGGACATCAGCGGCAACGACCCGGCGCGGGCCTATGTGGTGCTCAAGCACGTGGCGCTCCAGGCGGACGCCGAGGGACGCCCTGCGGAAGCCACCCTGGCACGCACTTCCCTGGCGGACCTGGAAGCCCATTACAAACCGCAGATCCAGGCCGGGCTGAACACTGCATTGGCGCTGCAGGCGGGCAGTGATGACCCGCAGTTGCGCCAGGCTGTGCGCAGCATGTATTACACCAGCGTGGTCTCCACCCAATCGTTGGCGACCCTGATGCAGTCATTGCTGGGGCTGTTCGGTGAGGGGGACTTTGCGACCGGGTTGAAGCTGATCCGCCGGGCCCTGGCCGATGATATTGCCGCGCAGACCTCGTCGGTCGACCGGGGCCAGTTGCGGACCTTGCTGTTGGGCCTCAACGACTGCAGTCGATTGAGTGGCGTGCTCGCGCGCTGCAAGGAGTTGATCGGGCAGTCCCTTCTTTTGTACCCCGAACTGCATCTGGATCCGGTGGGCCTGTTGCAGCGTTTGCTGGGGTATGCGGCCAGCGGTCTCACGCCCCACGAAATCAAGCACCTGGCCCGTGACCTGGGGGGCAGTGAGCTGCCTCACCAGTTGAGCTGCCTCAGTGCCTTTTTCCCGGAGCTCAAGGCCCTGCCTCTGGCCTGGTGGTGTGATGCAAGACGGCGCGAAGAAGCGTTGAACAGCTACAAGCAGGTGCTGCTTGAATACGCCGCGCAGGAGCGAGGCTCGCGCCATACCCACACCTGGCCGGGATTGAAGGCATGAGTGCGTTGCGGGCAATCAATGCGGTGCTGTTGAAGGTTGCACAACGCGCCGAGGTGCTGGGCGCGGTGGTGGTCATGGCCATCGTGTTTATCTTTATCGTGCCGCTGCCCACCTGGCTGGTGGATATCCTGATTGCCCTCAATATTTGTATTTCGTGCCTGTTGATCGTGCTGGCGCTGTACTTGCCGGGGCCGCTGGCCTTTTCTTCGTTCCCCTCGATTCTGCTGCTGACCACGATGTTTCGCCTGGCGCTGTCGATTGCGACCACACGCCTGATCCTGCTGGAGCAGGACGCCGGCGACATTGTTGAGGCGTTCGGCAACTTTGTGGTGGGCGGCAATCTGGCGGTGGGCTTGGTGATCTTCATGATCCTGACCCTGGTCAACTTCCTGGTCATCACCAAGGGCTCGGAACGGGTTGCGGAAGTGGCGGCACGTTTTAGCCTGGACGCGATGCCAGGCAAGCAAATGTCCATCGACAGCGACCTGCGCGCCGGTCTGATCGACGGCAACCAGGCCCGGGACAAACGCGAGCAACTGTCGCGCGAAAGCCAGTTGTTCGGGGCTATGGACGGCGCGATGAAGTTCGTCAAGGGGGACGCCATCGCGGGCCTGATCATTGTGGTGATCAACTTGCTGGGCGGCTTTGCCACCGGCATGTTCCAGCATGGCATGAGCGCCGCCGACTCCATGGCGTTGTACTCGGTACTGACCATTGGTGATGGCCTGATCGCACAGATTCCGGCCCTGCTGATCTCGCTGACGGCCGGCATGATCATCACCCGCGTGGCCCCGTCCGGCCGCAGCAAAGGCAGCAACAACATGGGCGCCGAAATTGCCCGGCAAATGACCAGCGAACCCAAGAGCTGGATGATTGCGTCGGTGGGCATGCTCGCTTTCGCGACGCTGCCGGGAATGCCCACGGTGGTATTTATCCTGATTTCGCTGATGACGGGCGGCCTGGGTTATTTCCTGATGCGCCAGCGCCAGCGTGAGGAGCAGTCGCAGCAGCCGGCCAACGATGCCGTCCCGCCCGAGCAGAACGGGGTGGAAGACCTGCGCGGTTTTGATCCATCGCGCCCGTACCTGTTGCAGTTTCCGGTGGCCCTGCAGGAGAGCCCGCTGGTGACGGAAGTCATCCACGGCGTGCGCCAGAGCCGCAACAGCCTGGTTACCCAGATTGGCTTGACGCTCCCACCGTTCGAAGTCGAGTTTGCGCCGGCGCTGGCTGACGATGAGTTTCGCTTCTGCGTGCATGAAGTGCCCCTGTTGAAGGCCACACTCGGTCATTGGGTTGGCGTAGAGGTTGCGGCACTGGCGGCGGAGCCAGAAAGCGGGAGCAGGGGCCTGGTCGAGCGCGATGAACAGGATTGGGTGTGGTTTGCGCCCGACGATCCTGTGCTTGCCGATGAACACTTGCCGCGCTCGACCGCATACAGCCTGCTCCAGGAGCGGATGACGCGGGCGATGTTGCTCAGCGGCCCGCAGTTCCTCGGGATTCAGGAGAGCAAGGCGATTCTCAGTTGGCTGGAGTTCAATCAGCCGGAGTTGGTGCAGGAACTGCAGCGGATCATGCCGCTTTCACGGTTCTCATCGGTGTTGCAGCGCCTGGCCGGTGAAGGCGTACCGCTGCGGGCCGTGCGGCTGATTGTCGAGGCCCTGATCGAGCACGGCCAGCATGAGCGCGAACCGGAAGCCCTGACCGACTATGCGCGCATTGCCCTCAAGTCGCAGATTCTTCACCAGTACAGCGAAGCCGACGGCCTGCATGCCTGGCTGCTGTCACCCCACACCGAAAACGTGTTGCGCGATGCCCTGCGCCAGACCCAGACGGGTGTGTTCTTTTCCCTGGATAACGAAAGCAGTGCGGCGCTGGTCAGCCTGCTCAAGCAAGCCTTTGTCGTGCGCCCCAAGAGCAAAAGCGTGTTGCTGGTTGCACAGGACCTGCGCAGCCCCATGCGCACCTTGCTGTTGGAAGAGTTCAACCATGTGCCGGTCCTGTCGTTCGCCGAGTTGAGCGCTTCGTCCAAGGTCAAGGTGCTGGGGCGCTTTGATCTTGCCCAGGACAATCTGTTGCGCGAGGAGGTGGCATGAAGACGTCAGGGGTGGTTGCCCAGGCTTTTGAACAAGTCGTTGTCATTGCAACGGTCATGAGGCTTGGCGATGTTTGAGCTACGTGTGCTTGATGGTTCGCGCCAGGGAGCGGCGTTGCCGTTGTTTGGCGGGCAATGGAGTATTGGTGCGCATCCGGATGCTGACCTTTCGCTGTATGACGAAGGGATTGCCGAGCGCCATGTGCTGCTGCGGTGTATCGAGCAGCACTGGTCGGTCCAGGCTCAAGAAGGGTTGGTGCGGGCCAGTGACGGTCAGCTCCTGGCCCAGATTGCCGACCTGGCACTGGGCGTTCCTTTTTCCCTTGGCAACATTCGACTGTGCGTCACCCTGGCCGATCAGCCTTGGCCGCAAGCCTCACCTGCCGAGCCGATTGCGCCAGTGGCCAGGCCTGTGAATGAGGCGGTACCGGCGCTGGTGTTGTCGTCGATATCCGGGGCGCAGCAGAAACGGTTGATCAGCCTGGTGGTGGTGATCGCGGCCATCATCATGGTGGTGGGCCTTACGACGACGGGAGAGCATGAGGCCCAGGCGTCGTTGATGGCGGCGCCCAGTCAGAAAAACGAGCTGGGCTCAGCCTACGAAGTGCGCCAGCAACTGCTGAAAATGCTCAACGAGCGTGAGCTGGGCAATCGCATCCGCTTGCAGGTGATCAATGGCCAGGTGACGCTCGAAGGGGAAGTTGCCCAGGAAGAAATGGGACTGGTGTCGCGCATGCTCAATCGTTTTGGCGAGCAGTTCGATACGTCTGTGCCAGTGATCAGCCGGGTCAAGGAACGTAGCACGGTACTGCCTTTCAAGATTCTGCAGATCGTCGGCGGGCCGAATGGCCATGTCGTCCTGGATGAAGGCAATCGGCTGTTTGTCGGGGATGAAGTGGATGGCTTGCGGCTGGTTCTGATCGATAACACCAAGGTGGTGTTCGACGGCCTACAACGCTATGAGGTGCGCTGGTGAGTGCCGACCTGCAGACGCGCCTGCAAGCCTGGGAGCAGGAGCGAGCGCAGGCGCTGGCCAGTTTTGCGCCGGTCTCGGTGCGCGGGCGTATCCAGCGCGTCAACGGCATGTTGCTGCAATGCCGTTTGCCTCAGGCGCGTATCGGCGATTTGTGCCAGGTTGAAAAGTCCACCGGCGACTACATGCTGGCCGAGATCATCGGTTTCGATCAGCAGGATGCGGTGCTCAGTGCCTTGGGCAATCTTGAAGGCGTGCGGGTGGGCGCCAGTGTCGAACAGTTGGGCGTCTCGCACCGAGTACGCGTCAGTGATGAGCTGTTGGGCCAGGTGCTGGACGGCTTTGGTCGTCCGATTACGGGGGAGGGCGCCAGTGCATTTGTCGAGGCGCACGCCGAAGACACCAGCCTGGTGTTGTGCGAGGCGCCCTTGCCCACCGAGCGACCCCGGATCCACCGGGCACTGTCCACCGGGGTGCGCTCGATCGATGGCCTGCTGACCCTGGGTGAAGGCCAGCGCGTTGGCCTGTTTGCGGGCGCCGGCTGCGGCAAGACCACCTTGCTCGCCGAGATCGCCCGCAACGTTGACTGTGATGTGATTGTGTTCGGCCTGATTGGTGAACGAGGCCGTGAGCTGCGCGAATTTCTCGATCATGAACTGGATGATCAGCTGCGCGCCAAGGCGGTGCTGGTGTGCGCGACGTCCGACCGCTCAAGCATGGAGCGCGCCCGTGCCGCGTTCACCGCGACGGCACTGGCCGAAGGTTATCGACGCAAGGGCCTGCGGGTCCTGCTGCTGATCGACTCCCTGACCCGTTTTGCCCGGGCCCAGCGTGAAATCGGCCTGGCGGCTGGCGAACCGCTGGGGCGAGGCGGTCTGCCGCCTTCGGTGTACAGCTTGCTGCCACGTCTGGTGGAGCGTGCCGGGTTGACCCGCGAGGGGGTCATCACGGCGATCTACACCGTACTTATCGAGCAGGACTCCATGAGCGATCCGGTGGCCGACGAAGTGCGCTCGCTGCTTGATGGCCATATCGTCTTGTCGCGCAAATTGGCCGAGCGCGGCCACTACCCGGCGGTGGATGTGCTGGCCAGCCTTTCGCGGATTCTGAGCAACGTCGCCGAACCTGCGCATATCCAGGCCGGCACCGCACTGCGCCGTTTGTTATCGGCGTATCAGCAGATTGAGTTGATGCTCAAGTTGGGCGAGTACCAACCCGGCAGCGATGCCCTGACTGACCTGGCGGTGGACAGTCGCCAAGCGGTGGACGGGTTTTTGCGCCAGGACTTGCGCGAGCCCGCGCCGATGTCGATGACACTCGACCAACTGATGAGCCTGACAACCCATGTCCCTTTCTGAAATCGACACCTTGCGGCGACTGCGCCGGCATCGGGCAGACCGCGCCGAGCGTGCGTTGCGTGAGGCCAAGCGGCATCAGCAAGCCCTGTTGGTGCAAATCCAGCAGGCACAGGAGGCACTTGAGCAAACGCGCCTGCAGGAGATCGAGAAAACCGCCGAGTTGCTGGGTAAACATCAAGGCCAGGTGCTCTCATTGCAGCAACTCAAGGCCTGGAGCAGCCAGGAGCGCACCTTGTCCGCAGGGACCCGCCGCGAGGAAGGCCAGTTGGATCAATTGCATGGCCAGCGGGAGGAGCACGTGGTGCATATCGCCAGTGCACAGAAACAGGTGAGCCGATGCCTGCGCGAGGTCGAGAAACTTCAGGAGTTGTCGGTTTTATTGAGGCAGGAAGAGGTACAGGAAGAACTATGACCCAAGTCCAAGCAAGCAAGCCTGAACGCCCGCGCCCGCGTGAGCCGCGCGCGGACCAGGAGCCTGTACCGTCGGGGGGCGTGCCCTGGGAGCAGGGACGGTTATTTACCCAACTGCTGGACAGCGATGCCGAGGGGGCGGGCTACGGCACCTCGGCAACGGCAGCCGGGGTGGCGGGCGATAGCATGATGATCGAGGCAATGACGGCGCAATTGCTACCCCGGATCCATGGGAGCGCGCAATGGCCGCTGCAGGCGGTGCTTTACCTGCCGCGTCTGGGGCGGATCAGCGCCAGTGTGCGCCGTGAACAGGGGCAGTGGAACATCGAGCTGGCGGCCGAGGAGGAGCTTGCCACGCGTTGGCTGGGCGATGTGCGCCAGCGCTGTGAGGAACGTCTGGCCGAGGCCCTGGGCGCGCCTGTCGCGTTACACCTGACCCATGTGGGCGCGACATGATCATGCCGGCGCTCGCGATTCCCTTGGTCAAAAGCGCCACGGTTGCGGCACGCCTGCGCCTGGGGCGGGGCCTGCGTATGCCGTTTCAGGTGACAGGCCAGCACGGTGAGCTGCTGCTTGAGCCTGGACGTGCGCCCAGGAGCGCCGCTGCGCTGTATTTCGAAACGGCCTGTGGGCTGCTGGCCTTCAGCGAGCCAGGGCCGATGTTCAGTCTTCTGGGGGAGTGCCCGGTGACGCTCGCCGAGGCCGGCAATGATCCGGACTCCTGGTTCTGGGAACTGTTCCAGCACCACTTGAGCCCTCAGGTGCGAGCGCTGTTTGGTTACCTGCGGCTGCGGGCCGTCCCTGGAAAACTGAATTTCGGTTGTCGGCTCACGGTGACGTTGGGGGCCTCCCGGGTGGTGGGCTACCTGTTGCTGGCCCCCGAGAGTCTGTTGGCATTGTGTGATGCGGGGCGCTGGCAACCTACGGCCCTGCCGTTGCCGGCCTCGTTTCAACTGACGATTGCCGTGACGCTGGGGCGGTTGAAACTGCCCCTGAGCCAAGTTCGCGGCCTGCGTGCCGGCGATGTGGTGATGCTGGAGCAGGCTTTTTTTGATGTGCACGGCAATGGCCAGTTACGGATTGGCAAGCATCGCCTGCATGGGCGCATTGACGATGAATCAGGGCCTGTGGGCCTGACACTTGTATCTATCGAGGAAACGTCTGTGGACGAGGATCTTTCAGCACAACACTACTCGGGGTATGACGAGCATGACCTTGATGAACCCGTGGTAGATGTTTTTGGCCATGAGCCTTTCGACGAGTTGAGCATGGCCTTGAATGTGCGCTGTGGCACCCTGAACCTGACGCTCGGGGAGCTGCGCAACCTTGCGCCCGGTGCGGTGTTGAGCATCGCGGGCTACGCTCCCGGCATGGCGGGGCTCTACTACGGCGATCGGCCGATTGGCCAGGGCCAGTTGGTCGAGATGGATGGACGCCTGGGCCTGCAGTTGTCCCGTGTGATTTTCGCGCGATGACGTTCCAGGGGGTCGAGCCCGTAATCCTCGCGTTATTCATCGGCGCACTGGCCTTGATGCCGATGCTGTTGATCGTCTGCACTGCCTTTCTGAAAATCATCATTGTGCTGATGATCACCCGTAACGCCATCGGCGTGCAGCAAGTGCCGCCGAGCATGGCGCTCAACGGCATCGCGCTGGCGGCGACCCTGTTTATCATGGCGCCGGTGGGGTATGCCATTGCCCAGAACGTCAAGCAAGCCCCGGTGGACTTGAGCAGTGTGCAACGCTTCCAGGAAACGGGGCTGGTGGCCATCGAGCCGCTGCGTCTGTTCATGACCCGCAACACCGACCCGGACGTCCTCACGCACCTGCTGGAAAATACCGCACGCATGTGGCCGCCGGAAATGGCGCAGAACGCCCAGCGCGAAGATCTCATATTGCTGATTCCGGCCTATGTGATTTCACAATTGCAGGCCGGGTTCGAAATCGGTTTCCTGATCTATATCCCCTTTATCGTCATCGACCTGATTGTCTCCAATCTGCTGCTGGCCCTGGGCATGCAGATGGTTTCGCCGATGACCATTTCCCTACCCCTCAAGTTGCTCCTGTTCGTATTGGTTTCTGGTTGGTCACGGCTGCTCGACAGTCTGTTCCTTTCTTATTTGTGAGTGACCTATGGAACCGATTGTACTGTTCAAGCAAGGCATGCTGCTGGTGGTGGTGCTCTCGGCGCCGCCGCTGATTGTCGCGGTGATCGTCGGGGTGATGACCTCCCTGGTGCAGGCCCTGATGCAGGTACAGGACCAGACGTTGCCCTTTGGCATCAAGCTGGTGGCCGTCGGCATCACCCTGATCTTGACCGGGCGCTGGATTGGCGTGGAGTTGATTCAACTGATCAACATGACATTCGACATGATTGCCCGCTCGGCACTGAACTGAGGAACCCCCGTTGCTCCTTTACCTTGAGTTTTTGCCCAGCCTGTTGATCAGCATGGCGCGCATCTACCCGTGCATGTTCCTGGTGCCGGCTTTCTGTTTCCAGCATGTACGCGGGATGACCCGGCACACGATTGTGATGGTCGTGGCCCTGTTCCCCACACCCGGCATTCATGCCGCATTGATGGGCAAGGACTACTCCGCGTTGATGCTTGGCGGTCTGGTCCTCAAGGAAGCGGCCCTGGGATTCTTGCTCGGGGTTTTGCTGTTCATGCCGTTCTGGATGGTCGAGTCGGTAGGCGCGGTGCTCGATAACCAGCGTGGCGCCCTGGCGGGCGGGCAACTCAACCCTTCGCTGGGGCCGGATGCGACACCGGTCGGGCACCTGTTCAAGCAGTTGGCGATTTTCCTGTTGATCACAACCCTTGGGTTGGGCGTGCTGACGCAAGTGATCTGGGACAGCTACCTGATCTGGCCACCCACGGCGTGGGTGCCCTTGCCGGCGGTCAATGGCTTTAGCGTGTTCCTTGGCCTGCTCGGCGATACCTTCGTGCACATGATGCTCTACGCGGCGCCCTTCATTGCGGTGTTGCTGCTGCTGGAGTTCGGTTTTGCCTTGCTTGGGCTCTACAGTCCGCAGTTGCAGGTGTCCACCCTGGCCATGCCGGCCAAGAGCCTGGCGGGCTTGGCTTTCCTGCTGCTGTACTTTCCGTTGTTGGAGGACTTGATCGCCGGGCGCATGGGCCTGCTGATGGACCTCAAGCATTCTCTTGGCCTGATGTTTCGGGGCCCGGGGCAATGAGTGACTCCGGCGAGAAAAAACACGCGGCGAGTCCCAAGAAACTCCAGGACCAACGCAAGAAAGGCCAGGTTGCCCAAAGCCAGGACGTGGCCAAACTGTTGGTGCTCACCGCGATCAGCGAGATCGCCCTGTTTACCGCCGAAACCAGCCTGCAGCGCTTCCAGCAGATGATGGCGTTGCCGTTTTCGCGCGTGGGCCAGCCGTTTGTGCGCGCTCTGGAAGAAGTGCTGATGGACGGCCTGGTGGTGTTTTTTTCGTTCGGCCTGTTGATGTGCGGTGTGGCGATCGCGGTAAAGCTGATAAGCAGTTGGATGCAGTTCGGCTTGCTGTTCGCCCCGGAAAGCCTGAAGCCGGATTTCAACCGCCTCAACCCACTCAGTCAGCTCAAGCAAATGTTTTCTGCGCAGTCGGTGATCAACCTCTTGATGGGGCTGGGCAAGGCGCTGTTGCTCTCGCTGATCCTGTATGTAGTCATCGCCCCCTCGCTACAGGTGCTGATCAACCTGGCCACCAGCGATCTGCAGAGCTACATCGTGGCGCTGATCGCCCTGTTTCGTCACTTGCTGCATGCCTGCCTGGGACTGTTGTTGGTGCTCGCTCTGATCGACTGGAGCATGCAGAAGTATTTCTTTGCCAAGCGCATGCGCATGACCCAGGTGGAGGTGGTCAAGGAGTACAAGGACATGGAGGGCGATCCCCACGTCAAGGGTCAGCGCCGCTCCCTGGCCTACCAACTCGCCCAGGAAGAGCCGAAGGTCAAGCTGCCCAAGTTGGAAGAGTCCGACATGCTGGTGGTCAACCCGACGCACTTTGCCGTGGCGCTGTACTACCGGCCTGGTAAAACGCCGCTGCCGATGTTGGTCGACAAAGGCACCGATGCCCAGGCGCGCCAGTTGATTGGCCGGGCCAAGGCCGCTGACGTGCCGGTGATCCAGTGTGTGTGGCTGGCGCGCATGTTGTATGAGCGAAAGCTGGGGGCGCCGATTCCCCGGGAGAGCTTGCAGGCGGTGGCGCTGATCTATCGCACCTTGCGTGAACTGGATGATGAGTCCAAGCGCCAGACCCTGGAGTTACCGGAGCTTGCGCGCCGCTAGGGCGCGCGGCGTACATCCAGGGCTTCGAGCTTGGCCAGTGAGAGCAGTCGGCTGACGATGTCATCGAGCGACTGGCCGTTGGGCACCAGTGCATGCCAGATCACCAGGCTGCCCTTGGCATCGAGATAGACAAAGCATCCATCGAACACCATGGCGTGGACGAAGCGTCGTTCCAGCACCCGCTGTACCTGGCCGGCCTGCAGCGCCTCAGGTGCAATCTGCAGGGCCAGGCCGGGCTTCTGGCCGGCGTTCAACCGGCACAGGCCGATGCCCGGGCACAGAGGCTGGTGAGCGACGTTGCCGCTCACCAGATTGTCCAGAAGTACCTGGCGACGCCCATCATCGTCGGGTAATCCCATGGCGGTCATTGCTCCAGCGAGATCGTCTGATAGTCCGACCTTTCGCCTGATGGGCCGGGTTCGACGCGCATCTGCGCCGGCCACCAGACCACCAGCTTGTTAGCGCTCGATTGCGGACGGGAGCAGGAGTTGCCTTTGCACGTCGGCGTACAGCCGGCCATAAGCAGCGCAAGGCCCAGGAGAGTGATGCAGGAGAGTCGCTGTTTCATGGCGCAGTCTTCCGTGTTGGCGTGAGCAGGGAGGGGCGGGTTACACCGATATGTTCATCCTTCACCACCGGGCGCATGGCGATGAACACCTCCGCCTCTTCACCCGGTTTGAGCCAGGCCCGTGGCCAGACGCTGACGGCCAGGGTCTGGGAATTGCTGCATTCGCTCTCATCGATGCGCACGTTGCGATTGAACTGATTGCGCATCACCACCACCGCCACGTTGAACTGCGGGCCGGCGTACCACTGGCTGCGTTCGGTATTGAGCGCCAGCAGGTCACGGGTGTTGCACAAGGTCCCCAGGCCCAGCGGCATGGGCGCGGCTTTGAAGGCGTCAGGCACTTGTCCGGTGACGAGGTGGGCGAGGGCGCTGGTGATTGCGCTGCGCTTGATCACCGGTGGGTGCTCGGCATAGCGCCTGGCCAAGGGGTTGAGGGCCGCCTGCAGCTCTACCTGATCGTCCGCTGGCAAGTAACGTGACGGGTCGGCCTGGTCGCCGATGACGCGGGGGGTGAGGATAAACAGGCGTTCACGTCGGTTGTTCTGCCGCTCGGTGGAAGAGAACAGTGTCTTGCCCAGCAACGGTATGTCCCCCAGCAGCGGCACCTTGTTTCTTTTATCGGTGCTTTCGGTGACATGGAACCCGCCGACCACCAGCGAACGTTTTTCCGCCATCACCGCCTGGGTGCTGACTTTGCCCCGGCGTACATCGGGACCGATCCGTTCGGGGTTGGACTCGTCGAAGTTGCCGTCTTCGATATCCACCGCCAGATGGACCTGGTGCTTGCCACGGGTGGTAATGACCCGTGGCACCACTTGGAAACTGGTGCCCACGGTGATAGGCAGGATGGTCGCGTTTTCGACGCCGGCCGTCAGGTACTGAGTGCGGTTGAAGTCAATCACCGCAGGTTGGTTTTCCAGGGTCAGCACCGAAGGGTTGGACACCATGGTCGCCAGGCCCTTGGCTTCCAGGGCTCGTATGTCGGCGTAGAAACGGTCGCGCTTTTCCACCGACAGTTGCGCCGATGTCCCAGGCGCCATGTTCACGCCGCCGAGAAAACGGCTGTTCTGAAAGCCCCAGTTGACCCCGAACTCTCGCAGTTGCGTACGCTCGATATCGAGGATGATTGCGTCGATCTCCACCAGTTTGCGTGCCACATCGAGCTGGGCGATCAGCTCGCGGTACATGGCCTGGCGCTCCGGCAGGTCGTAGATCAAGACGGCATTGTTGCGCACATCCGCTTCGACACGAATTCGGCCTCTTGCAGCGGGGGCTCTGGAGGTCAGCGCCATGCCGGGTTCCATCTGCCCAAGGGGCGCCTGTGCGCCGAGCATCTGGTTCAGCATCGGGTTGCTCAGCCGGGGAAGGATCGGGGTGATGGGCGAGGGCTGCGCTGCCGAGGCCGGGCGTGGGCTCATTGACGACAGTACGGAGTTGTCCCGGGGCTCCAACAGCCCGCGTAGCATGCTGGCAACACCCGCGATGACCAGCTTTTCTCCACGATAATCAATCGGGCGATCCGCCGCGTTGGCGAATTTCAGCGGGAAAGTCAGCACGCTCTGTTTTTCATCGGGAGATTTTCGCTGGCTGCTGAATTGCCTGATCTGTTCGATGTACCGCTTGGGGCCGGATACCAGCACCACGCCATCTTCAGGGAGTTCTCCCCAACCGAAACGGTTATCGAGCAGGCCAATGTCCGTCAATGCCTGCTTGAGGTCCGCAACGGTTTGCGATGAGACCTCCAGGCGCGAGGACTGCTGCTGGTCCAGGGTGCTGATGTACAGCGTGTTGTTGTACATGTACCACTGGAAACGATGTTCTACCCCCAGCCGGTCAAGCAACGACTGTGGGGTATTGGCGCGTATCTTGCCGTTGACGTTGCCTTCCAGGTGGCCATCGATCTGAATCTGCGTGCCAAAGGTCTGGGCGAAATCCTCCAGTACCTCACGCACCTGCTTATGTTCAGCTTCATAGGCGTACGCGGTTCTTTTCCATTCGGCGGGGATCGCGGCGAGCGGGCTTTGCACGGGCAAAAACAACCAGGGCAGTACCAGCAGGTAGCGCCAATGAGGGCCTTTTTGAGGGGCGGCGGGCGAGACGGCGCGCAAGCGGGTGCGCTTGTGGTTCTTGTTGGACATTGGATGTTCTCTGATTAGTGCGGCAGCGAGCGAAGTGACGTGGGTTGGAACCGTGGGCCCTGTTTTGCAAGACGCGCGATCATTGCGCGCCAGGTATCGCGCTGGTTGAGCAGGGCTTCGAGACTGTCCAGCAACGGCTTCTCGCTGGTGCTTTCCTGTAGACACTGAGTCAACCAAAGCGCACCCGTTGCAGGCGCCTGTGCGAGTGCACCTTGAAAGTGACTCAGGCTTGCGTTACCCAGGTGAATCCAGGTGTTGAGGTGTGATTTATCAGGCCGCTCCCGGGTCAGTTGGACCTGCAACAAGAGGGTGTTGGAGCCGTGGCGCAGGAGTATTTCGTCATGGTCTTCGATGAGCCTTAATTCTTCGGCGCGGCTGTTCAACCAGTTGGTAATGAGCGCCTTCACTTTATTGCCCGCTGTCCAGGCCCGCCTTCAATAGCATATGTCTTGCCCTGATATGTTCATTGAAAACGTGTTCGGATTTACGGTTGGTCATCACCAGTTCATAGAACAAATCCATGTCCTCCGGGGATCCAGAGTTCTGCTCCATCAAATCGCGTACATCGTTTCTGCTGCGCTTCGCATCGCTAAGAAGTTGCTCTCTGTAACCTGAGTAGTAGTTCATGGATTTGCTCCTTTTTTGTGTTTCCTCTCTGTGGTTTGTATTTCGAATTGGTTCCAGATGTAGCCGTTTATTTGGGGCATGTACGTGGTTGAAAATCAGGCATCCAACCGTGTGCTGCTGGGGTCTAGAAAACTGTCGCGCATGGCGGCCCAGCCAATGCAAAAGTCCCCTTCTTCGGTTTGTAACAGCAGGGTCTGGGGTTTGACGGTATCGTCAGCACGTAGCGCCCAGAGTGTGTTGTTGTGGTCGGCGAGAGCCTGCCGTACGGCCTCCAGCTCCTGCGGGTGGCACAGCAATGCCGCCCTGACCATCGGCACCTGGCTGGCCATCAATTGTCTGATCAACGCTGCCATGCGTTGTGGCGGGGGCGTATCTTCCAGCAGGAGATGAATCGCCTGGTTGGCGATTGAAGAGGCATATCGTTCGAGGTTGTCGTACATCGCCTGGCGTTCGACCTCCCAGCGTTTGAACTGCGCATCGGCACGTCGCCAGATTTCAAGGCCGGCCTGCTCCAGCAGTTTTTCCCGCTGCTTTTCTGCCAGCTTCAGCAATTGCCTGGCCTGGGCCTTGGCATGCTCCAACGTGTTATGGGCATGGGCGTAATTGGCCAGGGTTTCGCGGGGGATCAGGGTTTCGGTAAAGGCGGCGGAACCTTTGGGCAAGTCGATTTTATGTCGGCAAAACATTCTGTTCAGTCTCCATGGTCCTTGGTGCTAGGCGCGTTGCCGTCGCTGTGGATCGTCGCAATACGCCAGACCACGGCATGCCAGAGGGTATCGAGGCGGCTGTAGGAGTCACCGAGCGAAAGGGCTTTTTTCTCCAGCTCCAGAACGCGTCGGCGAGGGAATCTCAATCTGATGCGTTGCCAGGTGGCAGGGCTGACCCAGGTACGTAGCAGTTGCAAGGGGTCGTCATCGGGCTGCAGCATATCTGGAGGCAATGCCTTGGACAGTCTGTTGCACCACTGGTGGAGGTTTTCATTCAACGCGCTTGCGTAGGCCGGGCGACACGCGCTGTCAATCAACGCCAGCACCAGGTCAAGTTGCTCCGGCGAGGCGAGCGCCAGTTGCAGCAGTGTGGGCTGAGGCGTGGGTGGCAGGCAGGGGGCTATACCGTAGAGTCTGGCTACCCACAGGTGTCGGCTGTGATGAAGTGCACTGCGTGCCGTGTGCTCATCAGCCGTTCGCCAATCTTCACGTGAATGCAGCCAGGGGGTTGCCCACCACTGGGCCCATGCCAGGTTACTCATCGTGCGAGGATGGTCCGCTCGTTTGGGCATGCGGCAGCGCTCGCTGACCCCTGATCCGCCAGAACGTCACGGCGATAATGAGCAGCACTAAAACGATCATGGTGAAGGTGACGCTGGCCCGCCAAAAGCCAACGTCATCGCCCGGCACCAGGAACGGACCGAAATAGGCCAGGCGTTGCTGCTCCAGATAGGCTGTCGCCGGAACGAATACCACCGTCAGTTTTTGCGGATTTTCGACGGCGTTGGTCATGCCAGGAATGCTGCTGGAGACCATCCGGCGCACACGGGCCTGGATGTTGTCGGGGTCAAGCCGAGGGTCATGCTTGATGAACACTGATGCAGAAGCCGGTTGTACCGGTTCGCCCGGTGCAACCCGCTCGGGCAGCACTACGTGTACGCGGGCAACGATGACGCCGTCGATGTTCGATAGCGTGGTTTCCAGTTCCTGGGACAAGGCATAGATATAGCGCGCTCGCTCCTCGAGCGGGGTTGAGATGACCCCTTCCTTGCGAAAGGTATCGCCCAGGGTGGCGCGGGCTGTCTTGGGCAACCCGACGGCTTCCAGGGTACGTACGGCCCGCCCGATATCGGAGGCATTGACCACGACGACCACACCGTCTTTGGCGGGGACTTTGGTGGCGCGTATATGCTTGTCTGCCAACTCCGCGATGACTTCATTGGCTTCCTGCTCGGAGAGTTGGCGGTGAAGTTCGACGCGGTCACTGCAGGCATTGAGCATGAATGACAACGCTAGCGTTAACGTAATAAACCGTAGGCGAGTCATGTTTATCTACTGAAGGTTGCAGATTTTATCGATGCCTTGTGCGGTTTTTCCGACACTTTTAACGAGAATTTGCGTCAGCAGCAACGTGTCGGAAAGTTGCTCCGGATACTTTCGCGCTTCATCAAATTTATTCTCGCCGCTCAAGGCTCGCAGACTTTTGGTCATGCGCTGGGTGACAGAACTCAACCGGTCGGATGCTTCGGAAAGCATGCTTTGTGGCGTCGTGTAGTTTGTCGCCGCACTAGGTTGTGCGGAGGGCTCCATGATCGAGGCGAAATAGTTGACATCGCTATGGGCGATTGATGATTCCTGTGCGCTTGAGGAACCACTGAGATGATCATGTTCAGCAGAGCGTACTCGTCCTATAAACATATGGCGCCTATTACGTCAGTATTTTGGGGGGGCTTATTGTTGTTGATGAAGTGGCTGAAGTGACCTTCCCGCAACCCGTTGCGAGGAAGGTCAGAGGGGCGCCAGACTGATTACAGACGCAGAGCATCAGAGGCTGTTTTGATACCTGCGGTGTTTTGGTTTACCGCAGTTTTCCATGCGTTTTTCACACCGTCAGCCCTCTTTTTCGCTTCTGCAGCTTCAATGCCTGCGTCCGCCTCCTCTGCTGTCATGCCACCTGTGCTGCTACCGTAAGGGGTCGACCCGTAAGAGCCCATTGCACCAATAGTCATATTGTTTACTCCGTATTTAACGTTGATCTCTCTGGACTTAAGCGATGTTGAGAGGTGATGTGTCACATCGAGTGTCGCTGTCCATAATTTATGTGGCGCAGGAAATGTATGCGTTCCAATTGCATCGTCAGGGTATGTTTCAAAAGGTGTAACTTTTCCAGAGCGTTGCCCGTTCGCTATGCAACGCAGTTATGTCAGTGATATTTCCAGTTGCTTCATTCGGTAATAGAGCGTGCGCTTGGCCACACCTAACTCGACGGCCACTCCATCAACATTATGGGCATGGCGGTTCAGCGACTCTTCAATCAGCACTTTCTCGATTTGTTGTAGACGCTCCTTGAGCGGCAATTCCAACTCCTGGCGCTTTGTTACCGCAGCACAGAGGGGGGGGAGTCCCAGGACGAAGCGCTTGGCTGTCGAACGTAGTTCGCGCACGTTCCCCAACCAGGAATGACAAAGCAGTTGTGAAAGCAGAGCGTTGGGAGGTGAGGGCACTGGGCACTTGAAGTACTCAGCCTCCTGCCGGATCATTTTCAGGAACAGGGGGATGATGCGTTCGGGTTGCTGCCTGAGTGGCGGGAGGTTGATGTTGACCACGTTCAGGCGAAAATACAGATCGCGCCTGAAGGCGCCTTGAACGACCATCTCATGCAAGGACTGTTGGGCAGACGCAATGACGCGCATGTCTACGGGGATAAACCGAGTCGAGCCCAAGCGTTCAACCCCCCTGGATTCCAATACCCGCAGCAACTTGGCTTGCAGGGGAAGTGGCATGCTGTCTATTTCGTCCAGGTATAAGGTGCCCTGATGCGCGGCTTCGACAGAACCTGCACGCGATTGCATGGCCCCGGTGTAGGCGCCGCTGTTGACCCCGAAGAGTTGGCTTTCGGCAAGGCTCTCCGGTATGGCCGCACAGTTGACCGCGACGAAGTTCCCCCGTCGTCCTGAAAGGCAATGAACACGTTGCGCCAAGGTGTCCTTGCCAGTGCCTGTTTCCCCAAGCAGCAGAATGTCGATGTTGAGCGGGGCGGTGTTATTGATGGTTGTCTCGATGTCTGGACAATCATTGAACGGGGTATCTGGTTCAACTTCACTTTGATAGGAGGCCGACATGTTGCTATTGCTCCAATAGAGTTGTCGCTTCACTATTGTTTGAATTTGCTAGTGATATGGGGCAGTAGACCGGAAAATGTCCAGGTTGTCATTGCGAAAGGAGAGTGGGCTAGGTCATTGTTTTGTTTGGATTGTTAAGGAACTTGAGTTGGAGGAATATTCAAGTTTTTGTAGGAATGGTGTTTGCAGTTCTGTGTAGGGGAAGTCCTAAATATTTTATGATTATTATTTAATGGGTAAGTTATGTACATGAAGTGTCTGTTTGTAGCTCTTCATGTGCATTTTATTAAAATACATAACAGTGTCTTGATATGTCACGCGGTGCTGCAGTTGCTGGAAAGTCCATGTCGTAAATGAGCCGCCCACAAAAAAGCCGATGCAGGGCATCGGCTTTTTTGTGGGCGGCAGGTGCCGTCGGTCAAGCGTTACACGTTGAAACGGAAGTGCATTACATCGCCATCCTTGACGACGTATTCCTTGCCTTCCAGGCGCCATTTACCGGCTTCCTTGGCCCCGGCTTCACCCTTGAACTGGATGAAGTCGTTGTAGGCGATCACTTCGGCGCGGATAAAGCCTTTTTCGAAGTCGGTGTGGATCACGCCCGCAGCCTGTGGCGCGGTGGCGCCGACCTTGACGGTCCAGGCACGGACTTCTTCGACGCCGGCGGTGAAGTAGGTCTGCAGGTGCAGCATTTCGTAGCCTGCACGGATCACACGGTTCAGGCCAGGCTCTTCCAGGCCCAGGGCCTCGAGGAACATGTCTTTCTCTTCGCCGTCTTCCAGCTCGGCGATTTCCGCTTCGATCTTGTTGCAAACCGGCACAACCATCGCGCCTTCTTCTTCGGCAATGGCCAGGACCACGTCGAGCAGAGGGTTGTTCTCGAAGCCGTCTTCAGCCACGTTGGCGATGTACATCACAGGCTTGGTGGTCAGCAGGTGGAAGCCCTTGATCACGGCCTTTTCGTCGACGCTCATGTTCTTCATCAGGCTGCGTGCAGGCTTGCCCAGGGTGAAGTGAGCAATCAATTGCTCCAGCAAGGCCTTCTGCACCACTGCGTCCTTGTCGCCGCCTTTGGCATTACGCGTCACCTTTTGCAGTTGCTTCTCGCAGCTGTCGAGGTCGGCGAAGATCAGTTCCAGGTCGATGATCTCGATATCGCGTTTCGGGTCGACGCTGTTGGAGACGTGAATCACGTTCTCGTCTTCAAAGCAGCGGACCACGTGAGCGATGGCATCGGTCTCACGGATGTTGGCCAGGAACTTGTTGCCCAGGCCTTCACCTTTCGACGCACCGGCTACCAGGCCGGCGATGTCGACGAACTCCATGGTGGTCGGCAGGATGCGCTTGGGATTGACGATGGCGGCCAGGGCCTCCAGGCGCGGATCGGGCATCGGCACGATACCGGTGTTGGGTTCGATGGTGCAAAAGGGGAAGTTCTCCGCCGCAATACCGGACTTGGTCAGGGCGTTGAACAGGGTGGACTTGCCGACGTTAGGTAGGCCGACGATGCCGCAATTGAATCCCATGGTGTTTCCCCTCGCAAAAAAGTCAGGCCTTCTGGCTGTGCAGGTTTTTCATCGCACGGTTCCATTCACCGGCGAAGATATCCGGCAGCACGCCGAGGGCAAAATCGATGCTGGCATCGAGTTTTTCCTGTTCGGCGCGTGGCGCACGACCCAGGACGAAATTTGAAACCATACTGGCAACGCCTGGGTGGCCAATGCCGAGCCGCAGACGGTAAAAGGTATTCTGATTGCCCAGCTGCGCAATGATGTCGCGCAGGCCATTATGACCGCCATGGCCGCCGCCTTGCTTGAGCTTGGCAACGCCAGGTGGCAGGTCCAGTTCGTCATGGGCCACCAGGATTTCTTCGGGTTTGATCCGGAAGAACCCCGCAAGCGCCGCGACAGCCTGGCCGCTGCGGTTCATGTAGGTGGTGGGAATCAGCAGACGAACATCCTGACCCTGATGCGAGAAGCGTCCGGTCAGGCCAAAATATTTGCGATCGGCCACAAGATTGACGCCTTGGGCGTGGGCGATGCGCTCAACAAAAAGGGCCCCCGCGTTATGCCGGGTCTGTTCGTATTCGGCGCCTGGATTTCCCAGGCCAACGATCAGTTTGATGGCAGTCACGACAGGGGCCCTTCCTTTGGAGTTGTGGATAACATCGCCGCAACCTCGTTGCGGCGAAAGTGGACGACAGGAGCTCACTTATCCAGAGATAAACTTCGCGTTATCGCCCGCTTTCTCGCTACGTTTCGGTCCGCGATGTTTCCTCAAGCTCCGACGCTGCAGAGAGCATTACTCTGCAGCGGTTTCGCCTGCTTCATCTTCTGCTACAACACGTGGCGCGTGGACGTTGGCAACAGCCTTGTCGTCGTTGTGAGCCAGTGCAACGAACTCAACGCCTTTAGGGGCCTTGAGGTCGGACAGGTGAATGATGGTGCCGATTTCAGCAGCCGACAGGTCGACTTCGATGAACTCAGGCAGATCTTTCGGCAGGCAGCTTACTTCCAGCTCGGTAGTGGTGTGGGAAACAACGCCACCTTTCTTGACCGGAGCTTCTTCACCAACAAAGTGCACAGGCACGATAGCGGTCAGTTTCTGACCAGCAACAACGCGTACGAAGTCAGCGTGCAGTACGTGACCTTTGGCCGGGTGGCGTTGCAGAGCCTTGATGATAACGTTCTGCTTTTTGCCGCCAACGTTCAGTTCGATAACGTGGCTGTAGGCAGCATCGTTTTCGAGCAGTTTGGCAACTTCTTTAGCCAGCATGCTGATGGATTCAGGGGCTTTTTCGCCACCGTAAACTACAGCTGGAACCAGGCTTGCGAGACGACGCAGGCGGCGGCTCGCACCTTTCCCCAGGTCGGAACGCAGTTCAGCATTCAAAGTAAAATCGTTCATGTTGTATCTCCAAAATAACCACATTCGCCCCAGCGTTTGCGACCAGCGCTAAAGGCGATATGGGCAAAAAAGCCCCGCCCCAGCATGGTGCTGGGGCGGGGCGCTTTTCGTCAGGTTGATGCTGCCAAGGTTTGACCCTTAGCGGAACATCGCGCTGATCGATTCTTCATTGCTGATACGGCGAACCGCCTCAGCAACAACCGGTGCGATATCCAGTTGACGGATACGCGCACAGGCTTGAGCAGCGGCGGACAACGGGATGGTGTTGGTCACCACCAGTTCGTCCAGCACGGAGTTCTCGATGTTCTCGATCGCTCGGCCCGACAGCACAGGGTGTGTGCAGTAGGCGAAGACTTTAGCCGCACCGTGCTCTTTCAAGGCTTTTGCCGCGTGGCACAGTGTGCCGGCGGTATCAACCATGTCATCGACCAGAATACAGGTACGCCCTTCGACATCACCGATGATATGCATCACTTCAGAGTGATTGGCTTTCTCACGGCGTTTGTCGATGATCCCGAGGTCCACGCCCAGGGACTTGGCAACAGCTCGTGCACGCACGACGCCACCAATGTCCGGGGACACGATCATCAGGTTTTCAAAGCGCTGGTCTTCGATGTCATCCACCAGTACGGGGGAGCCGTAGATGTTATCTACCGGAATATCGAAGAACCCCTGGATTTGGTCAGCGTGCAGGTCAACCGTGAGAACACGATCGATACCTACCACGGTCAGCATGTCAGCGACGACTTTCGCGCTGATAGCCACACGTGCGGAACGCGGACGGCGATCCTGACGGGCATAACCAAAGTAAGGGATTACAGCTGTGATTCGAGTCGCTGAGGAGCGGCGGAAGGCATCAGCCATCACGACGAGTTCCATCAGGTTATCGTTGGTCGGAGCGCAAGTCGGCTGAATAATGAAAACATCTTTACCGCGGACATTTTCATTGATCTCGGCTGTAATCTCGCCGTCGGAAAATTTACCGACAGAGATGTCACCGAGAGGGATATGCAGCTGACGTACAACACGCCGAGCCAGATCGGGGTTAGCATTCCCCGTAAAGACCATCATCTTGGACACGCGCAGTACCTAGAGGCTGAGGGTAACCTGGATGAGTATAGAAAATGGCAGGGGCGGCTGGATTCGAACCAACGCATGGCAGGATCAAAACCTGCTGCCTTACCGCTTGGCGACGCCCCTGTATCTGTTGCAACGAGTACCCAGTACTCGGTTCCTTTTAGAGCAGACTTTGCAGCTTGCGATGCAACATCGAAACGTTGCTTCCCTTTGCTACAAACCCTGTAAGGGTCTCTGTAAGAAGGGCCGAGACTTTATCAGCTTCAGCTTTGTTTGGGAAGCCCCCAAACACACAACTTCCAGTTCCGGTGAGTTTTGCTTCGGTAAATTTACCTAGCAAATTCAATGCGTTACGTACATCTGGGTAACGCCTTGCTACCACCGGTAAGCAGTCATTTCGACTGTTTCCCTTGGGAACGGGGCGCACTTTAATGGGAGAAGAGTTACGTGTCAACAACGGATCTGAAAAAATTTCTGCTGTACTTACAGATACTTGCGGAACAAGCACGACATACCACGGCTCTTCGGGCTCAACAGGGGTGAGTTTTTCCCCGACACCCTCAGCAAATGCGGCGTGTCCACGCACAAAAACCGGGACGTCGGCGCCCAGTGTCAGGCCCAGTGCGGCCAGGCGATCTTCATCCCAACCCAGCTGCCACAAGTGATTGAGACCGAGCAGGGTGGTTGCGGCATTCGAGCTGCCGCCGCCGATGCCGCCACCCATGGGCAGGATTTTATCGATCCAGATATCGATGCCCAGCGGGCAGCCGGATTGTTCCTGGAGTTTTTTTGCCGCCTTCACGATCAGATTGCTGTCGTGGGGCACATCGGCAAATTCGGTGTGCAGTTGAATCACCCCGTCGTCGCGTACGGCGAAGGTCATCTCATCGCCGTAGTCGAGGAATTGAAACAACGTCTGCAACTCGTGATAGCCATCTTCACGACGACCGAGGATGTGCAGCATCAAATTGAGCTTGGCCGGAGAGGGCAGGGTCAGGCGTTCGGTCATGTCACTGCCCCAGCTTGCGTGGTTGCCAGTCCTTGATCACCAGCGTGACGTCAAGGTTGCTGCCGTGCAGCTTGATACGTTCGGGCAGCCAGTAGCCGCTCTGTTCCACATAACTGAGGTACTCAACCTGCCAGCCATCCTGTTCCAGAGTGGCCAGGCGGCTATCGCCATTGAGGCTCAAGCGGCTCTTGCTGTCAGGCGCGGGCAGGCCGCGAACCCACCAGACCAGGTGCGAGACCGGCAACTTCCAGCCGACCTGCTCTTCAAGCAATGCCTCCGGGGATGGCGCTTCATAGCGGCCCTGGTTGGCCACTTCGAGGCTAACTTGCCCCGGTCGCCCGGTCAGGCGTGCGGCGCCACGGCCCAGGGGGCCAGAGAGGCGGATGTCGTAATAGTCCTGGCGTTGCAGCCAGAACAAGGTGCCGCTGCCCGAATCCTTCGGTGCGCGCACGCCGATCTTGCCTTCGATCTGCCAGCCATCAATGCTGCTGAGCTGATCCTTGTGCTGGCGCCATTGCGCCGGGTTGCCCTGGCCTTCGACGGACTCACGGGCACCGAAGCCCGTACAACCGGCGAGCAGGGCGATAAAACTGAAAACGATGGCGTGGCGCAAAAACATAGAATTAAAGAGTCTCGGATCCGGTCAGGCGCTTGATGGTGCTGCGCAGGATAGGGCTGTCGGGTTGTTCCTTGAGGAACTTGGCCCAGATTTTTCGGGCTTCGCGCTGGTTGCCTTTGGCCCAGAGCACTTCGCCCAGGTGTGCGGCGACTTCCTGGTCGGGGAACCGCTCCAGGGCCTGGCGCAACAGGCGTTCGGCTTCGTCGAGGTTGCCCAGGCGGTAATTCACCCAGCCCAGGCTGTCCAGCACTGCCGGGTCTTCCGGGTTGAGCTGGTGCGCCTGTTCGATCAGGGCCTTGGCCTCGGCGTAGCGCGTTGTACGGTCTGACAAGGTGTAGCCCAGGGCGTTCAGTGCCATGGCATTGTCCGGATCGCGCTTGATGATCAGGCGCAGGTCCTTTTCCATCTGCGCCAGGTCATTGCGTTTCTCGGCCTGCATGGCGCGGGTGTACAGCAAGTTCAGGTCGTCGGGGTATTGCAGCAGGGCCTGGGCGAGGATTTTCCAGGCGCGCTCCCCTTGATTGTTGGCCGACAAGGTCTCGGCCTGGATCAGATACAGCTGGATGGCATAGTCCGGCTCGGCATCGCGGGCAGCAGCCAGGCGTTTTTCGGCTTCGTCGGTACGGCCGTTGTTCATCAGGATATCGGCCTGGCGCAGTTGCGCCGGCAGGTAGTCGTTGCCAGGGCCGACCTGAGCGTATTCGATCAGCGCGCCTTGCGGATCATCCCGCTCCTCGGCGATGCGCCCCAGGTTCAGGTGGGCCGAGTCAACATGACTTTCCCGGGCGATCAGGTCTTCCAGATAGCCCTTGGCCTCTTCCCAGGCCTTGGCTTCCAGGCAGACCAGCGCCAGGGAGTAGCGTAGTTCGTCATCGTCCGGGTATTGCTGGACCAGGCTGGCGAACTCCACCTTGGCGTCTTCCATGCGGTCTTGTTCCACCAGCATGCGTGCGTAAGTCAGGCGCAGGCGCTTGTCGTCCGGATACTTCTTGATGCTCTTTTGCAGCAGCGGCAAGGCTTCCTTGCCCCGGTTTAGGCTTTGCAGCAGGCGTGCGCGCAAAAGCAGTGGGGCGATTTCGCCTTCTTCCGGCGGGTTTTGCTCCAGCAGCTTGAGGGCGGCTTGCGGTTCGTCATCCTGTTGCAGCAGCAGCGCTTTGCCAAATACCAACTGGCCGTTGCTCGGGTGCTTTTGCAGCAGGCGGTCGAAACTCTTCATCAGGCCGTCGCGGGTGTCCTGGTCGGTATCGGCCGCTGAAAGGGCGAGGAAGTCAAAATGGGTATCGCCCTTGCCCTGCAAGACTTTCTCCATATAGACCATGGAGTCGTCGTAGCGCCCGGCCCGCGCCAGTTGGATCGCCGCGGCACGCTGGGCTTCCAGGTCGTCCGGGGCGTTTTTCGCCCAGATCAGCGCGGTATCCAGGGCAGCCTGGTCGGCGCCCAGGTATTCGGCGATGCGAAATGCTCGCTCGGAAATCCCCGGGTCCTGGGTGTTGATGGCCTGGGTCACGTAGTTATCCAGGGCAATGTCGAAACGATTGCGCTGGCCGGCGAGCTCCGCGCTCAGCAGGCTGAACACCGTTTCTTCGCTGAACGAGGAATAAACCTTGGGTTTTTCAGGGGCGGGGGTGCTGTCTTCCACCGGCGCAGGACTCTGCGGCGATACGGGGGCCATGGACTGGCAGCCGCCGAGGAAGGCAAGGGCAAGGAGCAACGCGGAAGATCTATTCATATAGGAAGAGGACGACTAACCTGCGGTCGGATCATCATGACACAAGCCCTCGGCCAAACATAACCGGGGCACTCGGATTGCCTTAAATGCTCTCCCTGTAGGGGCGAGCTTGCTCGCGAAAAACGCAAAGGCGCCGCGTTTACCCAGGGTGCCAGCGTTATCGTTGACGATTTTCGCGAGCAAGCGCGCTCCTACAAAGGGCCTTTATAGACGCAAGGCATTAGGACAATAGACGACGGTGGTTGTTCTGGATGAGTCGAAGTAGGACAATTGTCGGCTTCTCGACATCATCAGCGATATTGAATGGCCTTCCTTGCTCTGGGTATCAACCACAAGACTGCTTCTGTAGACGTCCGCGAGCGCGTGGCGTTTACCCCGGAGCAATTGGTTGAGGCTTTGCAGCAGCTGTGCCGGCTCACCGACAGCCGCGAAGCTGCGATCCTTTCCACCTGCAATCGCAGCGAGCTCTATATAGAGCAGGAACATCTTTCGGCGGATGTCGTGCTGCGCTGGCTGGCTGATTACCATCATTTGAGCCTGGATGACCTGCGCGCCAGTGCTTATGTGCATGAAGATGATGCGGCAGTTCGTCACATGATGCGTGTTGCATCCGGGCTTGATTCGCTGGTGTTGGGCGAACCGCAAATCCTCGGCCAGATGAAGTCGGCCTACGCCGTGGCCCGCGAAGCCGGGACCGTGGGGCCGTTACTGGGGCGTTTGTTCCAGGCCACCTTCAATTCGGCCAAGCAGGTACGCACCGATACGGCGATTGGCGAAAACCCGGTCTCCGTGGCATTTGCTGCCGTCAGCCTGGCCAAGCAGATCTTCAGCGACCTGCAGCGCAGCCAAGCCCTGCTGATCGGCGCGGGCGAGACCATCACCCTGGTCGCCCGGCATCTGCATGACCTGGGCGTCAAGCGTATCGTAGTGGCCAACCGTACTCTGGAGCGCGCCAGCATCCTGGCCGAAGAGTTCGGCGCCCACGCGGTATTGCTGGCTGATATCCCGGCCGAACTGGTGCGCAGCGATATCGTGATCAGCTCCACCGCCAGCCAGTTGCCGATCCTGGGCAAGGGTGCGGTGGAAAGCGCCTTGAAGCTGCGCAAGCACAAACCGATTTTCATGGTGGATATCGCCGTTCCCCGGGATATCGAACCGGAAGTCGGCGAGTTGGACGACGTTTACCTCTATAGCGTCGACGACCTGCATGAAGTGGTCGCCGAAAACCTCAAGAGCCGCCAGGGTGCTGCCCAGGCCGCCGAGGAAATGGTCGCGATCGGCGCCGATGATTTTATGGTGCGCCTGCGCGAGCTGGCCGCCGTGGATGTACTCAAGGCCTATCGCCAACAGGGCGAGCGCTTGCGTGACGAGGAATTGCTCAAGGCCCAGCGCCTGCTGGCCAACGGTGGAAACGCTGAAGACATCTTGATGCAATTGGCCCGTGGCCTCACCAACAAGCTGTTGCATGCTCCCAGCGTACAGCTTAAAAAACTGACAGCCGAAGGCCGCCTCGATGCGCTGGCCATGGCCCAGGAACTCTTTGCCCTCGGTGAGGGCGCGTCAGACAGCTCTTCGGATAAAAAACCGCAATGAAAGCGTCACTGCTCAATAAACTGGACGTGCTCCAGGACCGTTTCGAAGAACTGACCGCCTTGCTCGGCGACGGCGAGGTTATTTCCGATCAAACCAAGTTCCGTGCCTATTCCAAGGAATACGCCGAAGTTGAGCCGATCGTGACCACCTATTCGCAACTGCTCAAAGTGCAGGCCGACCTCGAAGGCGCCCAGGCGCTGCTCAAGGACAGCGACCCGGACATGCGTGAAATGGCCGTGGAAGAAGTCCGCGAAGCCAAGGAAAAGCTCGTTGAACTGGAAGGCGACCTGCAACGCATGTTGCTGCCCAAGGACCCTAACGACGGGCGCAACGTCTTCCTGGAAATCCGCGCCGGTACCGGCGGCGACGAAGCGGCGATCTTCTCCGGCGACCTGTTCCGCATGTATTCGCGTTATGCCGAGCGTCGCGGCTGGCGTGTGGAAATCCTCTCCGAGAACGAAGGGGAGCACGGCGGCTACAAGGAAATCATCGCCCGGGTCGAAGGCGAGAACGTCTATGGCAAGCTGAAGTTCGAGTCCGGCGCCCATCGCGTACAGCGCGTTCCAGCCACCGAGTCCCAAGGCCGCATCCACACCTCGGCCTGCACCGTGGCGGTATTGCCCGAGCCGGACGAGCAGGAAGCCATCGAAATCAACCCGGCGGACTTGCGTGTCGATACATATCGCTCGTCCGGCGCCGGTGGCCAGCACGTCAACAAGACCGACTCGGCAATCCGCATCACTCACTTGCCGTCCGGTATTGTGGTGGAGTGCCAGGAAGAGCGATCCCAGCACAAGAACCGTGCGCGGGCCATGTCCTGGCTGTCGGCCAAGCTCAACGACCAGCAGACCAGCGCCGCGGCCAACGCGATTGCCAGCGAGCGCAAGTTGCTGGTGGGCTCGGGTGACCGTTCCGAGCGCATTCGCACCTATAACTACGCCCAGGGCCGGGTCACCGACCATCGGGTCAACCTGACCCTGTATTCCCTGGACGAAATCCTTGCCGGTGGCGTGGACGCAGTGATCGAGCCGTTGCTCGCCGAATACCAGGCCGACCAACTGGCCGCGATAGGTGAATAAATGACCATTATTGCCAGCTTGTTGCGCGCCGCCGAGCTGCCCGACTCGCCTACCGCCCGTCTGGATGCGGAGTTGTTGCTGGCGGCTGCCTTGGGCAAGTCCCGCAGCTACCTGCACACCTGGCCGGAAAAAATCGTCAGCAGTGAAGACGCGCTGCGCTTTGCCGACTACCTGCAACGTCGCCGCGGCGGGGAGCCGGTGGCCTATATCCTCGGCCAGCAAGGCTTCTGGAAGCTTGACCTGGAAGTCGCGCCACACACGCTGATCCCGCGTCCGGACACCGAACTGCTGGTGGAAGCGGCCCTGGAGTTATTGCCCGCCACCCCGGCCAACGTCCTCGACCTGGGCACCGGCAGCGGCGCCATCGCTCTGGCCCTGGCCAGCGAGCGCCCGACCTGGCGCGTAACGGCGGTGGATCGCGTGCTCGAAGCCGTGGCCCTGGCCGAGCGCAATCGCCAGCGCTTGCACCTGAATAACGTCACGGTGCTTAACAGCCATTGGTTCAGCGTCCTGAAAGATCACACCTATCACCTGATCATCAGCAACCCACCCTATATTGCCGACAGCGATCCGCACCTGGTGGCGGGCGATGTGCGCTTCGAACCGGCCAGCGCGTTGGTTGCAGGCCACGATGGCCTGGACGACCTGCGGCAGATCATTGCCCAGGCGCCGCTGCACCTGGAGGCCGGTGGCTGGTTGCTGCTCGAGCATGGCTACGACCAGGCACCTGCGGTGCGCGACCTGTTGCTGGCGCAAGGTTTTGCCGAGGTCCACAGCCGTATCGACCTCGGCGGCCATGAGCGCATCAGCCTGGGACGCCGGCCGTGCTGACCGATCAGGAGCTGTTGCGCTATAGCCGACAGATTCTGTTGCAACAGGTCGATATCGAAGGCCAATTGCGCCTGAAAAACAGCCGTGTATTGATCGTCGGTCTGGGTGGTCTCGGTGCTCCGGTGGCCCTGTACCTGGCCGCCGCCGGCGTAGGTGAACTGCATCTGGCGGACTTTGATACCGTCGACCTGACCAACCTGCAACGCCAGATCATCCACGACACCGACAGCGTTGGCCTGAGCAAGGTCGATTCGGCTATCCGCCGCTTGAGCGCGATCAACCCCGAGATCCGGCTGATTGCCCACCGCGTGGCGCTGGACGTTGATTCGTTGGCCGCTGCCGTAGCCGGCGTGGACCTGGTGCTCGATTGCTGCGACAACTTCAGCACCCGCGAAGCGGTGAACGCGGCGTGCGTGGAAGCGGGCAAACCCTTGGTCAGCGGTGCGGCGATTCGCCTGGAGGGCCAACTCTCGGTGTTCGACCCGCGGCGCCCGGAAAGCCCGTGCTACCACTGTTTATACGGGCACGGCAGCGACACCGAACTGACCTGCAGCGAAGCCGGCGTCGCCGGTCCGCTGGTGGGCCTGGTCGGCAGCCTGCAAGCCTTGGAAGCCCTGAAACTGCTGGCCGGTTTTGGCGAGCCCCTGGTCGGCCGCCTGCTGCTGATCGACGCCCTGGGCACACGTTTTCGCGAGCTGCGGGTCAAGCGTGATCCCGGTTGTAGCGTCTGCGGTAGCCAGCATGGTTAAGGATGCACCGATTGGTGTATTCGACTCCGGGGTCGGCGGCCTGTCGGTGCTCGACGAAATTCATCGTTTATTACCCCACGAGTCGCTGCTGTACGTGGCGGATTGCGGGCATATCCCCTACGGCGAGAAAACCCCGGCATTCATTCTCGAACGTTCGCGAGTGGTTGCAGAATTTTTCCGCGAGCAGGGCGCCAAGGCCTTTGTGATTGCCTGCAACACGGCAACCGTGGCGGCGGTCGCGGATTTACGTAGTGATTATCCGGATTGGCCACTGGTGGGCATGGAGCCGGCGGTCAAGCCAGCGGCTGCCGCGACGCGCAGCGGTGTGGTCGGGGTGCTGGCCACCACGGGCACCTTGCAAAGCGCCAAGTTCGCCGCGTTGCTGGATCGCTTTGCCACCGATGTGCGGGTGATTACCCAACCTTGCCCGGGGCTGGTAGAACTGATCGAAGCCGGCGACCTGAACAGCCCGGCGCTGCGCCAGATGCTACAAGGGTATGTGGCGCCGCTGGTCGAGGCAGGGTGCGACACCATCATCCTCGGTTGCACCCACTATCCTTTCCTCAAGCCACTGCTGGCGACGATACTGCCACCGTCGATCATCCTGATCGACACCGGTGCGGCAGTGGCGCGTCAGTTGCAGCGTCTGCTGGGCGAGCGCCACCTGCTGGCCGACGGCAATCCCCGGGCCACGCAATTCTGGACCAGCGGAGATCCGCAGCACCTAAGAAATGTCCTACCCACACTATGGAAATTCAGCGGCGTTGTGCGAAGCTTCGCCCTGTGAAAAATTCGTGAAATGGCGGGTTTTTCAGCTGAACTTCTGCGTTGTCCGTGATTTCTATAGCTCTTGATGAGCAATACAAAACCATACAACTTCGTTTGGAAAGGATGTTTCTTATGAAGCGCTTGTTCTGTTTGGCCGCGATTGCGGCCGTTTTGGTAGGGCACTCTGTTTCTTCCCAGGCTGCCGGTCTGGAATTTGGGGTGGGGCATACAAGCGATTCGACCATGACCTATCGTCTGGGCCTGCAATCTGACTGGGACAAGAGCTGGTGGCAGAGCGATGTCGGGCGCCTGACCGGTTACTGGAGCGGCGCCTATACCTTCTGGGAGGGTGATGAGCGCGCCAGTGTCAGCAGCTTGTCGTTTTCGCCGGTGTTTGTGTATGAGTTCGCCGGCGAGTCGGTGAAACCCTATATCGAAGCGGGGATCGGCGTGGCGCTGTTCTCACGCACCAAGGTGGAAGACAACAACATTGGCGGGGCTTTCCAGTTCGAAGATCGCCTGGGCTTTGGCTTGCGCTTTGCCGGTGGGCACCAGGTGGGGATTCGTGCCACGCACTATTCCAACGCCGGTATCAGCAGCCACAACGATGGTATCGAGAGTTACTCGCTGAACTACACGATGCCGCTCTGATATTCCCCAAGCACTGCAGACCCCATGTAGGAGGGGGCTTGTGTGGGAGCCGGGCTTGCCCGCGATGCAGACGACTCGGTGCTTCAGGCAAACCGAAGTGATGCTATCGCAGGCAAGCCAGCTCCTACACAAGCCCGCTCCCACATTTGACCACCACCGTTTTCAGAATCAGCGGTAGACCGTCGCAATCCCCTGGCGCTCTTCAAGGCACTCCGGCGCGCCCATCTCGAATTCCCGGCAAATCAGCGGTCGCTTTTCATAGATCGTGCACATCATCGTGTCGCGATCCAGCGCGGCGCACCAGCCGTCGTCCAGGCGCAGCATGACTTCGCCGCCCCAATCGTCGGTGTCGATAAAGCGATCAGGCACGCCGGTGTCGGTGATCAGCATGACTTCCAGTTGGCAGCAGCAGGCTGCGCACGTGGAGCAGGTGACGGCGGGTTCGGTGATTTGGGTGTGGGGGATGGTGGTCATAGGCGCGCAGTGTAAGGCAAGCCGGTCGGGTGCGTGTGAAAGCTCTGACGGACGTCAGCGTGCGAGCCGGTGCAGGCCAGGAAATACCACGGCCCAAAGCAGTGCGATTGCCATCAGGGTCGGCGCCGTGGCAAACCCGAAACTCACGCCTGCCAACTGGCTGCCGGCGTAGTACGACAGCGACCCTCCCGCAGCCCCCAGCAGGCTTGCGCGCCACCAGGGCCGGGCGCTCCAGGCCAGGCAGTGGCGCAAGGTGGTTGCCAGCAGCGCCCACAGCACGATCAACCACCAAGGAATCAACGGGCCCGGTTCGCTGAACTCGAACACACCTACTGTGCGCAATAGCGTGTCGAGCAGGGTGCCGAGCACGGTCACGCTCAAAATCAGCCGCCCTTCAACGGCCCACGAAGTTATCCACAGCAGGTGGATTGCCAGCACGGCCAGCCCGAGCAATAGCCACAAGCTGTCGCCACCCATCACACAGGCAAACCAGCCGCACTGGAACAATGCGGCATTGGCCAGGTTTTTAAGCATTGAAACGCCCGAGCAACGGTTGTGTCACCGCGCAGGGCTTGGCCAGCAGCAATTGCGCGGTGCCGATGGTGCGTTCCATAAAGCCGCCTTCGCAGTAGCACAGGTAGAACTCCCACAACCGCAGGAAGTATTCGTCGTAGCCCAATTCCGTCAGCCGGCCATGGGCGCGGCGAAAGTTCTCATGCCACAAACGCAGGGTTCTTGCGTAATGCAGGCCGAAGTCTTCCATGTGCAGCAAGTTCATATCGGTGTCGCGGCTGACGATCTGCAACATCTTCTGCACACAGGGCAGGGCGCCGCCGGGGAAGATGTAGCGCTGGATAAAGTCGACGCTGCCCTTGGCCTGCTCATAGCGTTGTTCGCGGATGGTGATGGCCTGCAGCAACATCAGCCCGTCGCTCTTGAGCAAGTGCGCGCATTGCTTGAAGTAGGTGGGCAGGAAACGATGGCCCACGGCCTCGATCATTTCAATGGACACCAGCTTGTCGTACTGCCCGCTCAGGTCGCGGTAGTCCTGCAGCAGCAGCGTCACCTGATTCTGCAAACCCAAGGCCTGGATACGTTGTTCGGTGTAGGCAAATTGCTCTTTGGACAAGGTGGTCGTGGTGACCCGGCAACCGTACTGCTGTGCTGCGTACAGGGCCATGCTGCCCCAGCCGGTGCCGATTTCCAGCAGATGGTCCGAGGGTTTGAGTGCCAGTTTCTGGCAGATGCGCTCCAGCTTGTTGAGTTGTGCCTGCTCCAGCGTATCTTCGGTGGTCAGGAACTGCGCCGCCGAATACATCATGGTCGGGTCGAGAAACTCCTGGAACAGGTCGTTACCCAGGTCATAGTGGGCTGCGATGTTTTTTTGCGAGCCTTTGCGGGTATTGCGGTTGAGCCAGTGCAAGCCTTGGGTGAAGGGGCGGGCCAGCTTGGCCAGGCCGCCCTCGAGGGCGTCCAGTACATCAAGGTTGCTGACCATCACGCGCACCACGGCAGTCAGGTCCGGGCTGCTCCAGAAACCATGGATGAACGCCTCCCCCGCGCCGATGGAGCCGTTGGCAGCCACCAGGCCCCACACTGCCGGGTCGAGGATCTGGATCTCACCCAACAAATGCGCTTCGCGGGCACCGAACACTTGGCGTTCGCCGTCTTCGATCACCACCAGTTGGCCATGGCGCAGTTTGCCGAGTTGGCGTAGCACGGCCTTGCGCAACAGCGCGCCGGTCAGGCCGTTGATGTTCAGGCGGTGGGATTTGACCGATAAGCTAGGGGATTTCATGGTGGCGATCCTTGGGATACCCAATTGCACAGGCGTCATCGGCCGCCTGATGGGGAAAAATCGGTGTGCGTTTAAGTAGCAGGCGCAGGGCTTGCCAGTAGATAGCCAGGCAGGTCTTGGCGGTCATCCACGGAAAGCGCCGCAAGTAGCGATGCAGGCTGGCGCGGTCGAGGGCTTCGCGTTGCAGGTTCAAGGTGGCGTCGAACACCTTGGTCTCGCCTTGCCAGTCGGCCATATGCACCCCCAGGCGCTGGCCGGGCGGGCTGAAGCTCATGCGGTACTCCAGATCCCTGGGCAGGAACGGCGAAACATGAAAGGCCTTGGCCACCGCGAAATGCTGATGCTCGGCGCCAGCCCGTGCCTGGGCTGGCAGCACATAGTGATAGCGCTCGCGCCACGGGGTGTTGGTCACTTCACAGACAATCGCCGCCAGTTGCCCGTCGCTCTCGAAGCAGTAGAAGAAACTCACCGGGTTAAACGCCAGGCCCCAGCTGCGGGCCTGGGTCAGCAGGCAGATATTGCCTTGGGGGGTACGCCCCAGCGCCGTAGCGACCAGTTGACGTACGGCATCGCTCAAGCAGGTGCCGTCGCGGGTCAAGTCACGCAGGTAATCCTGCTGGCGAAACGCAAAGGGCGCGAAGCGGCCATGGCCGGCCAATGGTGATAGCCCCAGGACCTGTTCCTGTTCGCTGAGGTCCAGGTATAGCAGGCCGATGCGATAGCGAAAGGCATGGCCCTTTGGGGTGAATCGCCGGTGGGCAATCCAGCCACTGTATAGGGCGCTGTTCACAGGGTCTCCCCAAACGCCTGGGCCACGCGCAGAGCGCTGACCACGCCGTCTTCATGAAAGCCGCTGGCCCAGTAGGCGCCGCAATAATAGGTGTGCTGGGCGCCATGCAATTCTTCCCAGCGTGCCTGCGCCGCTACCGCCGCCAGGCTGTATTGAGGATGGGCATAGGTGTAGCGGGCAAGGATTTTCAGCGGGTTGATAATCGCTGTCTGGTTGAGGCTCACACAAAAGGTGGTGTCGCTGTCGATCCCTTGCAGAATGTTCATGGCGTAGGTGACGGCTGCCGGCTTGTGCGTGCTGGCGTCCAGCCGATAGTTCCAGCTGGCCCAGGCCAGGCGGCGATCGGGCAGCAAGCGGGTGTCGGTGTGCAGGACCACGTCATTGTCGGCGTAGGTTATCGCCCCAAGGATCTGCTGTTCAGCCAGGCTGGGGTCGTCCAGCAAAGCCAGGGCCTGGTCGCTGTGACAGGCGAAGATCACTTTGTCGAAGATCTCACGGCCATCGGCACTGTGGATCACTGCACCTTCTGGCGTGCGCTCGACTTTCTGTACCGGGCAGTTGAGGCGGATGTGTTGGCGAAACGAATGGGTCAGTGGCTCGATATAACGGCTGGACCCGCCTTCGATCACGCACCATTGCGGCCGGTTGTTCACCGACAGCAAGCCGTGGTTCTTAAAGAAACGCACAAAGAACTGCAGCGGAAACGCCAGCATGTCCGCCAGGGACATCGACCAGATCGCCGCGCCCATGGGCACGATGTAGTGGCGGATAAAGCGCGGGCCATAATTGCCCGCCTGCAAGTATTCACCCAGGGTCATCTGCGCGCTGATGCGTTGCTCCTGCAAATCCAGGGGCGCCTGGCGGTTGAAGCGCAGGATGTCGCGCAACATGGCCCAGAAACTCGGGGACAGGATATTGCTGCGCTGGGCGAAAAGGCTGTTGAGGTTGTTGCCGTTGTACTCGACGTTTTCCTCTGGGGCGCAGACCGAGAAGCTCATTTGGGTTGGTTTGAACGGCACGCCGATTTGCTGCAGCAGGCGGATGAAGTTGGGGTAGGTCCAGTCGTTGAACACGATAAAGCCGGTGTCCACCGCGTACTGTTTGCTATCGACGACCACGTCTACCGTGTGGGTATGGCCGCCAATCCTATCGGCGGCTTCGAACAGCGTGATGTCATGGCGGCGGCTGAGCAGATAGGCGCTGGTCAGCCCGGAAATACCGCTGCCGATAATGGCGACTTTCACAGGTCGTCCTTGTGCGGCGGCGGGCTGCGCAGCATGCGCTTGCCGATGATCAGTTGCGCGCGGTTCGGCAGTTTCGACAACGGCCACAGGGTGGCGATAAACAGGGCTGGGAAGGCGATCTCCAGCGGGCGTTTTTCAAGTTTGCTGAAAATATGCCGTGCGGCTTTGTCGGCCGGCCAGCTCAAAGGCATTGGGAAATCGTTGCGTTCGGTCAGTGGGGTATCGACGAAACCGGGGCTGACTACCGTGACATCAATGCCTTCGGGCGACAGGTCGATGCGCAGGGATTCAAACAAGTAGCGCAGGCCGGCCTTGGACGCGCCATAGGCTTCGGCCCGGGGCATCGGCAGGTAGGTGACGGCACTGGCGACGCCCACCAGGTGCGGAGTTTTCCCAGCACGCAGCAGCGGCAGCGCGGCTTCGATGCAATAACTGCTGGCCAACAGGTTGGTGCGCACCACGTGTTCGATAATCGAGGCATCGAACTGCTTGGCATCCACATATTCGCAGGTGCCGGCATTGAGGATCACAGTGTCCAGGGCGCCCCAGGTTTGCGCGATCTGTTCGCCGATTTCCCGTACCACCTGGCTGTTGGTCAAGTCGCCGGCTACCACCAGCACTTGCCCGGGGTAACGTTGGGCAAGTTGTTCCAGCGGCGCCTTGGAGCGCGCACTGAGCGCCACCTGCGCACCACTGCCGAGCAACTCTTCGGCCAGTGCGGCACCGATGCCACTGCTTGCCCCTGTCAGCCAATAACGCCGTGGCGATTTCAGGCTCATGCCATTCTCCCTTTCAACCAACGGACCAGCCGGCCAAGTACCGGCAGGTGTTCGTAAAGCAGCGCTCCGGCATCAAAGTAATCGCGGTGCCGGTAAACCTTGTCGTGCCATAGCAGGTAGGAGCAGCCCTGCACTTGAATCTGTCGGCCGCCCGCCAGGCGCGGGTGGCAGAAGCTCATGGTCCAGCGCAGATAACCCTCGCCATCGGCCACGTGGTCGAAGGCGTGGAAGTCAAAATGCAGTTGCTCGACGTTGCTGTAAAGCTCGGCGAAGTACGCCTTCAGCGCGCCGATACCTTGGACCTGATGCAATGGATCGGTAAACGATATGTCCTGGCTGTACAGGCTGTCGAGCAGGTGCAGGTTGTGTTTGTCCAGGCGGGCGAAGGACTGGGCGAACTGGCGCAGGAAGTCACTCATGCACGCCTCCCACCGCCTCGCGCGAAGGCAGGGCGCGAAAGGCCGCCAACGCTCGCTCACGGGAATGCTTCAGGTCGACGATGGGCCGTGGGTAGTCGGCCACGCCAAACAGGCCGCCGACAGCGTCGGGGTTGTGCACTTCCTTTTTGTTCAAGCCCGCCAGCTGCGGTAGCCACTGCTTGATAAAGCGCCCTTCGCCGTCGAATTTTTCAGACTGGCTCAGCGGGCTGAAAATGCGGAAGTACGGCGCCGAATCAGTGCCGGTGGACGAACTCCACTGCCAGCCGCCGTTGTTGGCCGCCAGATCGCCGTCGATCAAGTGCCGCATGAAAAAGCGCTCGCCTTCGCGCCAGTCGATCAAAAGGTTCTTGGTCAGGAACATCGCCACCACCATGCGCAGGCGGTTATGCATCCAGCCGGTTTCCAGCAGTTGGCGCATCGCGGCGTCGATGATCGGCAGGCCGGTGCGCGCCTCTTGCCAGGCCGCTAGGTCAGCGGGGGCATGGCGCCAAGCCACGGCTTCGGTTTCCGGGCGAAACGCGCGATGGCGCGACACCCGTGGGTAGCCCACCAGGATATGTTTGTAGAACTCGCGCCACAGCAGCTCGTTGATCCAGGTGATTGCGCCGATATCGCCGCTTTCGAATTCACCTTGGTTGCTTTGTAGCGCGGCATGCAGGCACTGGCGCGGCGAAACCACGCCAGCAGCAAGGTACGCGGACAATTGACTGGTGCCGGGTTTGGCCGGGAAGTCGCGTTCGTCCTTGTAGTAGCTGATCTGCGCGTCGGCAAAGTGCTCAAGGCGCCGCTGTGCCTCATCTTCACCGGCCGGCCAAAGTGCGCGCAGGGTGTCGCTGGGCGGGGCAAAACCCTTGACCTGTTCGGGAACGGCATCGCTGGCCAATGCCAGCGCGGCCTGGGCCTTGGGGGTTGGCACTCGACGTGGCAGGGCGCTGTGCAGGCGGTTGTAGCAGACCTTGCGAAACTGGCTGAACACTTGGAAGTAGGTGCCCGTCTTGGTCAGCACGCTGCCGGGCTGGAACAGCAGTTGGTCCAGGTAGCTGTGAAACCCCAGCCCTTGTGCTTCCAGGGCCATGGCTACGGCAGCGTCACGCCGGCTTTCGTGGATCCCGTACTCTTCGTTGACGTGCACGGCCTGGACCGACAAGGCCTGGCATAACTCAACCAATACCTGTGGCACTTGGTCCCACGTATCCGCGTGGCGGATCAGCAGCGGGATATTCAATTCACCCAGAGCCTGGCTCAGGCACTTGAGGTTGCGCAGCCAGAAGTCGACTTTGCACGGTGCGTCGTCATGGGCTAGCCATTGCTCAGGCGTGATCAGGTACACCGCTGCCGTCGGGCCACGCTGGCAAGCGGCCGCAAGGGCGGTGTTGTCATGCAGGCGCAGGTCGCTGCGCAGCCAGATCAGGTGCATTTAAAGAAGCCCACGCTGGATCAAGAGTTGATGGGCCGACAACGGGTCTTCGGCCAGTAACAACTGAGGAATGTCTTGGGTTAATACCGCCAACTCGGCCTGGTGGATGCACACCGTTGGTCCGACGATAAGAGCTGGGCAACGGGTGCCGCTCAAGAGTTTCGGCAGGGCTGCCAGATTGATGGCCTTGCTTGAGTACAGCAGCACGGCGCGGGGCTGCAAGTGTTCGACGGCCAAGGCCAGTTCGCCACTGGGCAACGGCCAGTCGAAGACCTCCACCGGGCAATCGGTGCTGCTGGCCAGCCAGGCGCTCAGCCACAGGTGCGGCTCCAGCGGCAGGTCGGAATGATTGATCAGCAGCAGCGGCGGACCATTGAGCTGGCGATTGTTGTGATACATCCGCGCGCCAAATTTGCTGCGCAGCCAGGAGTGAAAAAATACCCGCTCCATCTGTGCGCCGAACTGCCCTTGCCAGCGCTGTTCCAGCTCGTTGAGCAGCGGCAACAGCAGTTGCTCGCACAGGGTGCGCGGTGGGTAAAGGGCCATGGCCTGGTTGAACACATCATCCACCCGTCGTTCGGCCAGTTGAGCGATGGCCTGCACCAGCGTCTGGCGCAGACTCTGCCATTCATTTTCGGCGCTGCCTTCCACCGGCTGGGCGTTGTCGATCAATTGCTTGACCTGGCTGACCGGCACGCCACGGTTGAGCCAGGTCAGGATGGTCTGGATGCGCTGTACATGTTCGGCGTTGAACAGCCGGTGGCCCTTGGGGGTGCGCTGCGGCACGATCAAGCCATAGCGCCGCTCCCAGGCGCGCAGGGTCACCGCGTTGACCCCGGTCTGGCGCGCCACTTCGCGAATCGGCAGCCAGCCTTGTGCCAGGGCCAGGGCCACGTCTTCGACGGGTGGGGTTGGGTGTTGCAAGGAAACATTCATGGGTTAGATCGCATTACGCAGGCTGAGGTTTTCCGGATGCGGCTGCAGGTAGGCCTGTTGCGCGATGTAGCGGTCCGGGTGTTGGCGAAAGTGATGTTTGAGCAAGGTCAGCGGTACCACCAGCGGCACGATGCCGTGACGGTATTGGCCGATCAGGGTTTGCATTTCTTGTTTGTCGTCGGCGCTGAGGGCTTGCTTGAGGTAGCCGCTGATGTGTTGCAGCACGTTGGAATGGGTGCCACGGGTCGCGCACCTTTTCAGTGCGCTCATCAGTTCGCTGAAATAGCCGGTAGCCAGGTCTTGCAGGTCGCAATCCTTGCCCATGCTGCCCAGCAGATGGCCGAGGCTCTTATAGTGGGCCGGGCTATGGGCCATCAGCAGGTATTTGTAGCGCGAGTGGAAGGCCAGCAGGCGGTGACGGGTCAATCCCTCGGCCAGCAGTTGCTGCCAGGTGGCATACACAAACACCCGGGTCAGGAAGTTTTCGCGCAGTACCGGGTCGTGCAGGCGACCATCTTCTTCCACCGGCAGGTTGGGGTGGCGGGCACAGAATGCCTGGGCATAGATACCGCGCCCGCCGCCATCTACCGGGGTGCCGTTGTCGCGATAGACCTTGACCCGTTCCAGGCCACAGGACGGCGACTTCTGCATGAAGATATAGCCACACAGGTCTGTATGCTCGGCGGCCATTTGTTGACCATAAGCGTCCAGCGGGGCGGTCACATTCAGTTCACGGTGCACGGTGCCCACGGCTTGCGGTTGCTGCGGATCGCCTACCAGGCGGATCGGCTCGCGGGGGATGCCCAGGCCGATGGCGACTTCGGGGCACAGTGGCACGAAGTCAAAGTATTCACCGAGTGTCTGGCTGCACAGGGGGGATTGCTTGTGCCCGCCGTTGAAGCGCACGTTCTCGCCAAGCAGGCAGGCGCTGATACCAATCTTGGGCTTGCCGGTGGCGGACACAGGGGTGGACATGGCAAAACCTCTACAAGATTCCTGTACAGACTTTAATTTCTGTACAACTAAATCTCATCATAGGTCTGATGCTGTACAAGTCAAATCATTTGTACAGGTTTTTACTTCCAGCCGATTTTCCACCGTTCGGCATCTTGCAGGCTTTGCCAGGCCAGGCGCTCTGCGCGGCGGGTGAGGACGGCTTGCAGTTCAATCTCCAGCACGCTGCCTTCGTCATCGCGAAACAATTCGGTGACCAGGAAATGTTTTTCCTTGTGCCGAGGCTGGGTGGCTGTCCATTTCGAGAGCAGCAATTTCGCCGGGTTGATGCGGTTCATTGCAGGTGTTCCAGCAGGCGCCGCGCCGCTTCCTGGCCGCTGAGCCACGCGCCTTCGACCCTTCCAGACAGACACCAGTCGCCGCACACGTACAGGCCCAGGTCGGCGTCTGCCAGCACTCCCCATTCATGGCTGCCAGCCGGGCGGGCGTACAGCCAGCGATGGGCGAGGCTGAAGGAGGGCGCTGGCATGCTGCAGTGCAGCAATTCGGCAAAGGCGCCGTGCAGCAATTCGATAATGGCTTCCTTGGGCAGGTCCAGGTGCTTTTTGCTCCAGGCACTGCTGGCATGCAGGATCCAGGTGTCGGGGGTGGCATCGCGTCCGGGTTTGCTGCGGTTGCGGGCCAGCCAGTCCAGGGGGCTGTCCTGTACAAAGCAGCCTTCCATCGGGGTATCCAGCGGCGTGTCGAAGGCCAGGGCGATGGCCCAGGTCGGGTCCATTTTCACCCCGGCGGCCGTGCTCGCCAGTTTCGGCGCTGCCGCCAGTAGGGCAGTGGCCTGGTGCGCCGGGGTGGCGATGATCACGTGGCTGAAGGGGCCATGATTGCCGCCGTCGGCGTCCAGCAGGTTCCAGTGTTGCTGGCCCTGGAACACTTCGGTGATACGGCAGCCAAACTCCACCGGCAGGTCATCGAGCAGGGCGCGGGTGATGGCACTCATGCGCGGGGTGCCGACCCAGCGGGTCTGTTCATCAGGAGAAGGGCTCAGTTGGCCGGATTGGCAGTTGTAGAGCTGCGGTTCCCATTCGGCAGCCCAGCCATTGGCTTGCCAGCGTTGCACTTCATTGACGAAGCGTCGGTCGCGCGCGGTGAAGTATTGCGCGCCCAGGTCCAGTGCGCCGGCCTCGCTGCGCTTGCTGGACATGCGTCCGCCACTGCCTCGGCTTTTATCGAAGAGTTGTACAACGTGCCCGGCATCTTTTAACGCTCGGGCGGCCGAAAGTCCGGCGATGCCGGTACCGATGATCGCGATGGGAACAGTCATGGGAGGCCTCGTTTTACCTTTGGGTACAGACTACGCCGACACCAATAGCTGTACAATATTGTTTTTTGGTATAAGTTTCGGCATGCCTGAATGTGTTGCGTGACCTATGGTTAAACCTAGGTCGCGCCGATTAAAAAAGATCCCTGCTTATAAAATAGACCAGCGACGCCCGGCCAACGTTACAGGAGGAAGATCTCATGCACATTTTGCTGACCGGCGGTACGGGTCTGATCGGCCGCCAGCTCTGCCAACATTGGAGCGCCCAGGGGCATCAGTTGACAGTGTGGAGCCGCAATCCCGCGCAGGTCGCCACGTTGTGCGGTGCGCAAGTGCGTGGCGTCGCCCGTCTGCAGGATGTAACGCAGCCGGTGGATGCTGTTATCAACCTGGCCGGTGCGCCGATTGCCGATCGCCTCTGGACCCACAAACGCAAGGCGTTGCTGTGGAGCAGCCGGATCAGCCTGACGGAAACCTTGCTGGCCTGGCTTGAGGGCCTGGCAGTGAAACCTGCGGTATTGATCAGCGGCTCGGCGGTGGGCTGGTACGGCGATGGCGCTGAGCGCGAGCTGACCGAAGCCAGCGGCCCGGTGCAGGACGATTTCCCCAGCCAGTTATGCATTGCCTGGGAAGAAACCGCCCAGCGCGCCGAAGCCTTTGGCCTGCGGGTGGTACTGGTGCGTACTGGCCTGGTGCTAGCTGCCGAGGGCGGCTTTTTGTCGCGGCTGTTGTTGCCCTTCAAATTGGCGCTGGGCGGGCCTATCGGCAATGGTCGGCAGTGGATGCCGTGGGTGCATATCAAAGATCAAATCGCCCTGATTGATTTTCTTCTACACAAACCTGACGCAAGCGGTCCTTATAATGCCTGCGCGCCCCAGCCGGTGCGCAATCGCGAGTTCGCCAAGGCCCTGGGCCAGGTCCTGCACCGCCCGGCGTTCATGCCCATGCCGGCGTTTGCCTTGCGGTTGGGGTTGGGCGAGCTGTCCGGGTTACTGCTGGGTGGTCAGAAGGCAGTCCCCGAGCGCCTGCTGGCTGCCGGTTTCACTTTTCAGTTCACTGAGTTGCACGCGGCTTTGGACGACTTGTCCAGCCGCCTCTAGAGATAGGATGTTGCATGACGGATCACGCGTTGTTACTGGTCAACCTGGGTTCACCGGCGTCCACTTCGGTGGCCGATGTGCGCAGCTACCTCAATCAGTTTTTGATGGACCCGTATGTGATTGACCTGCCGTGGCCGGTCCGGCGCTTGCTGGTGTCGCTGATCCTGATCAAGCGTCCCGAGCAGTCGGCCCACGCCTACGCCTCAATCTGGTGGGACGAAGGCTCGCCGCTGGTAGTCCTCAGCCGCCGCCTGCAGCAGCAGATGACCGCCCAGTGGACCCAGGGTCCGGTGGAGCTGGCAATGCGCTATGGCGAACCCTCGATCGAAAGCGTACTCACCCGCCTGGCCGGGCAGGGCATCAGCAAGGTCACGCTGGCGCCGTTGTATCCGCAATTTGCCGACAGCACCGTAACCACGGTGATTGAAGAGGCGCGACGGGTGGTGCGGGACAAGCAGCTCGACCTGCAGTTCTCGATCCTGCAACCGTTCTACGACCAGCCCGAATACCTCGACGCCCTGGTGGCCAGTGCCAGGCCGCATTTGCAGCAGGATTACGATCACCTGCTGTTCAGCTTCCACGGTCTGCCGGAACGGCATCTGAACAAACTCAACCCCGGGCACTCGCTTGAAGGCAGCGGTGACTGCTGCGCCAATGCCTCGCCCGTGGTGCGCACTACGTGTTATCGCGGGCAGTGTTTCAGCGTCGCCCGTGACTTTGCTGCGCGCATGGGCCTGGCGGACGATAAATGGTCGGTGGCATTCCAGTCGCGCCTGGGTCGGGCGAAGTGGATCGAACCCTACACCGAAGCCCGCCTGGAGGCATTGGCCCAGCAAGGGGTGAAGAAGTTGTTGGTGATGTGCCCGGCGTTTGTCGCCGATTGCATCGAGACCCTGGAAGAGATTGGTGATCGCGGCCTGGAACAGTTCCGCGAAGCCGGGGGCGAGGAGTTGGTGCTGGTGCCGTGCCTTAATGATGATCCGCAGTGGGCGGTGGCGCTTAATACCTTGTGCGAAAGAGCGCCTGTCAGCCTTTAGCGTGGCAGCGGGCTCGTGTGGGGCCGGCTTATGTGGGAACTGATGTGGGAGCTGGCTTGCCTGCGATAGCATCACCGAGGTCCGATAGACATACCGAGGTGTCCGCATCGCAGGCAAGCCAGCTCCTACACAAGCTGGCTCCCAGATGGGTTCAGTGGGGGTTATTCGTGGTGCGGTTGGCCGAGGAAGGTCAATGAGCTGAACAGCGCGCGGGTCTGCACTTCGCTGTCATCTTTGACTGACACTTCCACCTGCGCCGCAATCACATTCAACGCCTCGTTGCGCACCAGTACCTGGGCCCGGCCATCCTTGTCGGTCTCGGTACTCAAGGTGTTAGGGGCGCTGCGGTAGTCGCCAATCAACTTGATCCCCGCAGCAGGCTTGCCATCGATCAACACCCGCACCGGCAGGGATTTACCGGGGCCGACGGTGAGCGGGTCGACCTCGGGCACGATCACCATCCTCAATTGATCCAGCTTGGGCAGCTTGGCCCCGGCCTGATAGATCGCCAGGCTGTACTTCAGGGCCTGGGTGGTTTCGAGGGCGCCGGGTACCTGGCTGCGGCCCTTGTTCACCCACTTTTTGTCCGGGGTTTGTGACCACAAGCCGTTATCAAAGGCCACTGCCAGCACCGCAGGCGGCTTGAGCGGCTGCAGGCGTGCCTGATCGTCCAGGCGTTGCACTGTCACCGGGATCATCCGGCCACTGGCGTCATAGGCCCAGGCACCGCTGACCTTTTTCGCCTTGAAGGCTTCGTCTTCGGCACCGTGGCCGTAGACCACCTCGATATGGCCTCGGCGTTGCTCGGTCCACAGGCCATGGGCCGAGACCTGAGTGGCGAACAGCAGGCCGAACACGGCCAATGATTTGAGCGCTTGCATGGTGACGTCCTTTTATAGATTGAGGGTCAGGCTGACGGTGAAGTTGCGCGGCTCTCCGGGGTTGACCCAGTAGTTGCTGTAGGAGCGCTCGTAGTACTTTTCGTCGAACAGGTTGTTGAGATTCAGGCCCACGGTGACGTTATCGCTGGCCTTGTAATGGGCCAGCAGGTCGACGGTGTGGTAGGCCGGCAACTCGAAGCTTTTACCGGCCTCGCCCGAACGGTCGCCGACATAGGTAAACGCCGCGCCCAGGTCAGAGCCACGCAGGGCGCCATCCTGGAACTCATACACGCCCAACAGGCTGCCACTGCGCTTGGCCACGCCGAGAATGCGGCTACCGGTGGGGATCTCTTTGTCACCCTTGGTCACTTCGGCGTCGATGTAGGCAAAGGCGCCAATCACGCGCACGGCGTCAGTCAGTTGCCCGGTCAATTGCAGGTCGAAACCCTGGCTGCGGGCCTTGCCGATAGCGCGCTTGGTGTCGGTGGCCGGGTCGGTGGCCAGGGTGTTTTCCTTTTCGATATGGAAGGCGGCGAGGGTGGTGCTCAGGCGGTCGTCGAACAGCTCGCTCTTGATGCCCACTTCATAACCGACGCCTTCCTCGGGCTTGAGGAAATTGCCGGCGGCGTCCAGCTCACTTTGTGGTTTGAACGAGGTGGAGGCGTTGGCAAACAGGCCCACTTGTGGTGTCAGTTGATACAACAGGCCGGCCCGCTGGGTCATGATGTCGTGGGTTTTCTGGCTCTTGGCACCGTTGCGAGTGAAGTCCTCTGAACGTTGCTCGACGTGCTCCAGGCGCATGCCAACCACACCGCGCAGGCGCTCGGTAAAAACGATCTGGTCTTGCAGGTTCAGTGCCTGGCTTTTCACCTGGGTGAAAAAATCACTACCGGAGCGATCGCCAGTGGGCTTGGGCTGGCCATAGATCGGCTTGTAGATGTCGATGGGGTAGATACCGGCGATGGCAGTTACACGCTCTTTCTTGCGGTAATCCTCGTACTCGGTGCCGATCAGCAGTTCATGCTGCCAACTGCCAATATCGAACAGACCGCGCAGCTCCAACTGGGTGATGCTGTCGTGCCATCCCATGGAGCGTTGGCGGTAGCGGCGGTTGACGGTATGGCCGTCGGCATTCAGCGCGCGGCTTTCCGAGGCTTCGCCCCACAGGCTGCCCTGTTTGTAATGGCTGGCCAGGCGCAGCTTCCAGGCATCGTTCAGATGATGCTCGAGGGTGGCTTGCAGGCGGTTGTTGTGGTTGTCGATATCGCCGTCGTTGGGCTCGCCGAGGAAGGTCGAGCGCGACATGCCGCTCCAACGGTTGTTGGGGGCCACGATGCCCCGGTCGAAGGTCGAGCTGTGGCGCACGAACTCACTCTCCACCAGCAGGCTGGTGTCCGGGTCCAGTTGCCAACTAAAGGAGGGCGCGACAAACACCCGTTTGCTCTGCACGTGATCGCGGAAGCTGTGGTTGTCTTCCACTGCCAGGTTGACCCGCGATAACACACGGCCTTCGCTGTCCAGCGGGGTGTTGATATCCACGGCGGTGCGGTAGCGATCCCAACTGCCGGCGCTGGTTTGTACGGTGGTGAAGGCTTCGGCTTGGGGTTTCTTGGTGACGATGTTCACGGTACCGCCGGGATCGCCACGGCCATACAGGCTGGCGGCGGGGCCCTTGAGCACTTCAATGCGTTCGATATTGGCCGTGTCCGGCGTGCTGGGGTAGCCGCGGTTGGCGCTGAAACCGTCCTGATAGAACTCCGATGTGCTGAAGCCGCGAATGCTGTACTCGTAAAGGGTCAGGCCACCGAAGTTGTTCTGCTTGGACACGCCGCCGGCAAATTCCAGGGCGCGCTCGACGTTGTTGCTCCCCAGGTCCTTGAGCACCGTGGCGGGAATCACACTGATCGATTGTGGGATATCGCGCAGGGCTGTGTCGGTCTTGGTCGCGCTGGCCGAGCGGGTCGCACGGTAGCCCTGGACCGGGCCGGTGGCGGATTCATAGGCCTCACCGGTGATGCTGGTGGTGCCCAACTCAAGGGTGTTGGTGTCTTCTGCAAACACCGGGTCCACCAGCAATCCCAGGGCGAGACCAGCCAGGGGCGCAAACTTTCGAGACGTCATGGTCTAACATTCCAATATCAATATTGAAATAATATAACATGACTGTTGAGAGTGTATCTCTTTAAGGAGCGCCCTTTATTCTTGTTCTTTAACCGGTGCTGGTGGCGGCCGCAGGCCCACTTCGGCCTGGAGTTTGATCTCTTTGCCGTTGCGCATGACCTGGATCGCGACCTTTTCCGTTGGTTTGATCCGCGCCACCTGGTTCATCGAACGACGGCCATCGCCAGCCGGTTCGCCATCGATGCTGAGGATCACATCGCCGACCTGCATTCCGGCTTTTTCCGCTGGACCGCCACGCAGGATGCCGGCAATGACAATGCCTGGGCGCCCGGTCAGGCCAAAGGATTCCGACAGTTCCTTGGTCAGCGGCTGCACTTCAATCCCCAGCCAGCCACGGATCACCTGGCCGTGCTCGATGATCGACTTCATCACTTCCATCGCCAGCTTTACCGGGATCGCGAAACCAATGCCTTGGGAGCCACCGGATTTGGAAAAAATCGCGGTGTTGATGCCCGTCAGGTTGCCGTTGGCATCCACCAGTGCGCCGCCGGAGTTACCCGGGTTGATCGCCGCGTCGGTCTGGATAAAGTCTTCATAGCTGTTGAGACCCAACTGATTACGCCCGGTGGCGCTGATGATGCCCATGGTCACGGTCTGGCCGACGCCGAACGGGTTGCCGATGGCCAGCGCCACATCACCGACGCGCAGGCCTTCGGAACGGCCGATGGTGATGGAGGGGAGGTTCTTCAGGTCGATTTTCAGCACCGCAAGGTCGGTTTCCGGATCGCTGCCCACCACCCGCGCCAGGGTTTCGCGACCGTCGCGCAGGGCCACCACAATCTGGTCGGCCCCGGTGCTCACATGGTTGTTGGTGAGGATGTAGCCTTCCGGGCTCATGATCACCCCGGAGCCGAGGCTCGATTCCATGCGGCGCTGCTTGGGCGAGTTGTCACCGAAAAAGCGCCGGAATTGTGGGTCTTCAAACAGCGGATGCGCCGGTTTATTGATGACTTTGGTGGTGTACAGGTTGACCACCGCAGGCGCCGCGACCACCACTGCATCGGCGTAGGTCACCGGGCCCTGTTGCACCGCGCTGGTTTGCGGTGCCTGTTGCAGGTTGACGTCCAGGCTTGGCAGGCCGACCCATTGCGGATAACGCTGAATAATCAGCATCGCGATCAGCACGCCGGCCAACAATGGCCATCCAAAAAAACGCAGCGCCTTGAGCATCAAGTAAGTCCTGACAGGTTGCAGGGGGCGCGGGAGCGCCCATAATGTCGCGCATTATACGAGGCCGCGAGCGCCTCTGAACGGGATATTTAGGAGTCTTTTATGGCCGTCGCCCTGAGCACCCTGGTTGAAGAAGCGGATCGCTACTTGAACAGTGCGAAAATTGCCGATTACTGCCCCAACGGCCTGCAGGTCGAAGGGCGGCCGCAGGTGTTGCGTATTGTCAGTGGCGTGACCGCCAGCCAGGCGCTGCTCGACGCAGCAGTCGAGGCCAAGGCCGATCTGGTGCTGGTGCATCACGGCTATTTCTGGAAAGGCGAAAGCCCATGCATCACCGGCATGAAGCAGCGTCGCCTCAAGACCCTGCTCAAGCACGACATCAGCCTGCTGGCCTACCACCTGCCGCTGGACTTGCACCCGGAAGTGGGCAACAACGTGCAATTGGCCCGCCAGTTGGACATTACCGTCGAAGGCCCGCTGGACCCGGACAACCTCAAGGTGGTCGGCCTCGTGGGCTCCCTTGCCGAGCCGCTGTCGGCGCGGGACTTCGCCCGTCGCGTGCAGGAAGCCATGGGGCGCGAGCCGCTGCTGATCGAAGGCAGCGCGATGATCCGCCGCGTGGGCTGGTGCACCGGCGGCGGCCAGGGCTACATCGACCAGGCCGTGTTGGCCGGGGTCGATCTGTACCTCAGCGGCGAGGCCTCGGAACAGACCTTCCACAGCGCCCGTGAAAACGACATCAGTTTTATCGCCGCCGGCCATCACGCCACCGAGCGTTACGGCGTCCAGGCCCTGGGCGACTACCTGGCCCGGCGCTTTGCTCTGGAACACCTGTTCATCGACTGCCCCAACCCGATCTAAGCCTCCATTGCGTCCACTGTAGGAACCGGCAAGCCGGCTCCTACAGGGCGATGTACGGCCAAACGAGGCGGTATATCCATATACCGTTTCGATCTAGCTGGCTCCCTGAATAGAAGAATGTGCTGTGCTAGCATGCCTCGCTCGAACACGGCCCGCAGGCCGTCCAAAAAGAATCGTTTTTCCGTGAGTAGCCATGGTCGACAAACTGACGCATCTCAAACAGCTGGAGGCGGAGAGCATCCACATCATCCGTGAGGTTGCCGCCGAGTTCGACAACCCGGTGATGCTCTACTCCATCGGCAAAGACTCCGCCGTGATGCTGCATCTGGCGCGCAAGGCATTCTTCCCGGGCAAGCTGCCGTTTCCGGTGATGCATGTGGACACCCAGTGGAAATTCCAGGAAATGTACAAATTCCGCGACCGCATGGTCGAGGAACTGGGCCTGGAACTGATCACCCACGTCAACCCGGACGGCGTGGCGCAGGGCATCAACCCGTTCACCCACGGCAGCGCCAAGCACACCGATATCATGAAGACCGAAGGCCTGAAACAAGCCTTGGACAAGTATGGTTTCGACGCAGCATTCGGCGGCGCCCGTCGCGATGAAGAGAAATCCCGCGCCAAAGAGCGCGTGTACTCATTCCGCGACAGCAAGCACCGCTGGGACCCGAAAAACCAGCGCCCGGAGCTGTGGAACGTCTACAACGGCAACGTCAACAAGGGCGAGTCGATCCGCGTGTTCCCGCTGTCCAACTGGACCGAGCTGGATATCTGGCAGTACATCTACCTCGAAGGCATCCCGATCGTGCCGCTGTACTTCGCTGCCGAACGTGAAGTGATCGAGAAGAACGGCACGCTGATCATGATCGACGACGAGCGCATCCTCGAGCACCTGTCCGACGAAGACAAAGCCCGTATCGTCAAAAAGAAAGTACGTTTCCGTACCCTTGGCTGCTACCCGTTGACGGGCGCGGTGGAGTCCGAAGCCGAGACGCTGACGGACATCATCCAGGAAATGCTCCTGACGCGAACTTCCGAGCGCCAGGGCCGTGTCATCGACCACGATGGCGCCGGCTCCATGGAAGACAAAAAACGTCAGGGTTATTTCTAAGGGGTTGTCATGTCGCACGTATCTGATTTGATCAGCGAGGACATCCTCGCTTACCTGGGCCAGCACGAACGCAAGGAAATGCTGCGCTTTCTGACCTGTGGCAACGTCGACGACGGCAAGAGCACCCTGATCGGGCGCCTGCTGCACGACTCGAAGATGATCTACGAAGATCATCTGGAAGCCATCACCCGCGATTCGAAGAAAGTCGGCACCACCGGTGACGATATCGACCTGGCGTTGCTGGTCGACGGCCTGCAGGCCGAGCGTGAGCAGGGCATCACCATCGATGTGGCCTACCGCTATTTCTCCACCGCCAAGCGCAAGTTCATCATCGCCGACACCCCTGGCCATGAGCAGTACACCCGCAACATGGCCACCGGTGCTTCCACCTGTGACCTGGCGATCATTCTGGTGGATGCGCGCTACGGCGTGCAGACCCAGACCCGTCGCCACAGCTTTATCGCCTCGCTGTTGGGCATCAAGCACATCGTCATCGCGATCAACAAGATGGACCTCAATGGTTTCGACGAGAGCATTTTCGAGTCGATCAAGGCCGACTACCTGAAGTTTGCCGATGGCATCGCGTTCAAGCCGAGCACCATGGCCTTTGTGCCGATGTCGGCGCTCAAGGGCGACAACGTGGTGAACAAGAGCGAGCGTTCGCCGTGGTACACCGGCCAGTCGCTGATGGAGATCCTCGAAACCGTCGAGATCGCCAACGACCGCAACTACACCGACCTGCGTTTCCCGGTGCAATACGTCAACCGTCCGAACCTGAACTTCCGTGGTTTCGCCGGCACCCTGGCCAGCGGCATCGTGCACAAGGGCGACGAAGTTGTGGTGCTGCCGTCGGGCAAGAGCAGTCGCGTCAAATCCATCGTCACCTTCGAAGGTGAACTGGAACACGCAGGCCCAGGCCAGGCCGTGACCTTGACCATGGAAGACGAGATCGACATCTCCCGTGGCGACCTGCTGGTGCATGCCGACAATGTGCCGCAAGTCACCGACGCCTTCGACGCCATGCTGGTGTGGATGGCCGAGGAGCCGATGCTGCCGGGCAAGAAATACGACATCAAGCGCGCCACCAGCTACGTGCCGGGTTCCATCACCAGCATCGTGCACCGTGTGGATGTGAACACCCTCGAAGAAGGCCCGGCCAGTGCCTTGCAGTTGAACGAGATTGGCCGGGTCAAGGTCAGCCTCGATGCGGCCATTGCCCTGGACGGTTACGCCAGCAACCGCACCACCGGCGCTTTTATTGTGATCGACCGGTTGACCAACGGCACCGTGGCGGCGGGCATGATTATCGCGCCGCCGGTCAGCCATGGCAGCGCAGGGCAGCACGGCAAGTTGGCCCACGTGGCCACCGAAGAACGCGCCCAGCGTTTCGGCCAGCAGCCAGCCACCGTGTTGTTCAGCGGCCTGTCGGGCGCTGGCAAGAGCACCTTGGCCTATGCGGTCGAGCGCAAGTTGTTCGATATGGGGCGTGCAGTGTTTGTGCTCGATGGGCAGAACCTGCGCCATGACCTGAACAAAGGTCTGCCGCAGGATCGTGCCGGGCGTACCGAAAACTGGCGTCGTGCGGCCCACGTGGCGCGTCAGTTCAACGAAGCTGGCTTGCTGACCCTGGCGGCTTTTGTGGCGCCGGATGCCGAAGGCCGTGAACAGGCCAAGGCGCTGATCGGCAGTGATCGTTTGCTCACGGTGTACGTGCAAGCATCGCCGCTGGTCTGTGCCGAGCGTGACCCGCAAGGCCTGTACGCCGCCGGTGGGGATAACATCCCTGGCGAGTCGTTCCCCTACGACGTGCCGTTGAATGCCGACCTGGTAATCGACACCCAGGCCCTGTCGCTGGAAGACAGCGTCAAGCAAGTGCTGGAACTGTTGCGTCAGCGCGGCGCGATCTAAACCGCGCCGCCACAAAAAAGCCCGCCACCGATCACTCGGTGGCGGGCTTTTTTATGGAATCTTGAAAACAACTCGGCCAAATGTGGGAGCGGGCTTGCTCGCGAAAGCGGTGTATCAATCAACAAATAAAGTGACTGACACTCCGTATTCGCGAGCAAGCCCGCTCCCACATTTTTGCTCAGCGACGGGCAGGGTAATCCGCGTGAAGCTGGTCTAAAAGGGCATCCTTTTCAGTCCACAGGTTATTGATCCAGCCTTGGAACGCCAGCCGATACTCCCCATCCTGCTCATAATTCTTGCCAATGAACTCGCCAGGGATTTGCACCTCTTCAAACTGCACCACCACATCCCGCACGTTGCCGCACAGCAAGTCCCAGAAACCAGGACGCCCGCCAGGGTAGTGGATAGTCACGTTCACCAGTGATTTCAACTGCTCACCCATGGCATCCAGCACAAACGCAATGCCGCCGGCCTTGGGCTTGAGCAGGTAGCGGAACGGCGATTGCTGCTGGGCATGTTTGCCTGGGGTAAAGCGTGTGCCTTCGGCAAAGTTGAAAATGCCTACAGGGTTGTCGCGAAACTTCGCACAGGTCTTGCGGGTGGTTTCCAGGTCCTTGCCTTTCTTCTCCGGGTGTTTTTCCAGGTAAGCCTTGGTGTAGCGCTTCATGAAGGGGAAGCCCAGAGCCCACCAGGCCAGGCCAATCACCGGCACCCAGATCAGCTCCTGCTTGAGGAAAAACTTCAGCGGGCGGATCCGCCGATTGAGCACGTACTGCAACACCATGATATCGACCCAGCTCTGGTGGTTGCTGGTCACCAGGTACGAGTGCTGGTAGTCCAGGCCTTCCAGGCCCTTGATGTGCCAGTGTGTGCGGCGCACCAGGTTCATCCAGGCGTTGTTATTGCTGATCCACGCCTCGTGGGTCTGGTTCATCAGCCACTCGCTGAAGCGCTTGGCAAACGGCAGCGCCTTGAACAGCGCGACGATAAACAGGAATGAACACAACAGGATGGTGTTCAACGCCAACAGCAGCGAGGCGATCACCCCACGCAGGGGGGCAGGCAGAAAGTCCAGCATTTAGGCATCCATAGGTCGGTTGGCGGCTTGAATCGCAGTCAGGGCGATGGTGTAGACGATGTCATCTACCTGGGCCCCACGGGGCAGGTCGTTCACGGGTTTGCGCAGGCCTTGCAGCATCGGGCCGAGGCTGACGCAATCGGCACTGCGCTGCACCGCCTTGTGGGTGGTGTTGCCGGTGTTGAGGTCGGGGAACACAAAGACCGTGGCCTTGCCCGCCACCAGGCTGTTGGGCGCCAGTTGCCGGGCGACGTTTTCGTTGGCCGCGGCGTCGTACTGCAACGGGCCGTCGATCAGCAGCGAGCTTTGTTGTTCGTGGGCCAGCAGGGTGGCCTCGCGGACTTTCTCCACTTCCTCGCCACTGGCCGAATCACCGCTGGAATAGCTGATCATCGCCACACGCGGGGTGATGCCGAAGGCGGCGGCCGAGTCGGCGCTTTGCAGGGCGATTTCCGCCAGCTCCGCGGCGCTGGGGTGCGGGTTCATCACGCAGTCGCCGTAGACCAGCACCTGCTCGGGAAACAGCATGAAAAACACCGACGACACCAGGGTGCAACCCGGCGCCGTTTTAATCAGTTGCAATGCAGGGCGGATGGTATTGGCGGTGGAGTGGATCACCCCGGACACCAGTCCATCCACCTCATCGAGCGCCAGCATCATGGTAGCGATCACAACGGTGTCTTCCAGTTGCTGCTCGGCCATCGGCGCGTTGAGGCTTTTGCTCTTGCGCAGCGCCACCATCGGCTCGACGTAGCGCTGGCGGATCAGGTCCGGGTCAAGAATTTCCAGGCCTTCGGGCAGTTCGATGCCATGGGCGCGGGCCACGGCCTCGACGTCGGCCGGCTTGGCCAGCAGCACGCAACGGGCAATGCCGCGGGCCTGGCAGATGGCGGCGGCTTGCACGGTCAACGGCTCGCTGCCTTCGGGCAACACGATCCGCTTGTTGGCGGCCTGGGCGCGCTGGATCAACTGGTAGCGGAATACCGCCGGCGACAGGCGCATCTCCCGTGGCGTACCACAACGCTGGTGCAGCCAGCGCGCATCCAGGTGACTGGCGACGAAATCGGTGATGATCTCCGCACGTTCGCGGTCATCAATCGGGATTTCCTTGTTCAGGCTGTTGAGCTGGTTGGCGGTGTCATAGGACCCGGTGCTCACCGACAGCACCGGCAACCCGGCCTGGAACGCACCACGGCACAGGTCCATGATCCGTGGGTCAGGCAGGGTGTCGCTGGTCAGCAGCAGGCCGGCCAGGGGCACGCCATTGATCGCGGCAAGGCTGACGGCGAGGATGATGTCGTCGCGATCCCCCGGTGTCACCACCAGCACGCCAGGCTTGAGCAGCTCCACCGTGTTGCGCATGGTGCGCGCGCAGATGATGATTTTGTTCATGCGCCGGGTTTCATAATCGCCGGCGTTGAGCACTTGCGCGCCCATCAGGTCGGCCACGTCACGGGTGCGCGGGGCGTTGAGCTCGGGCTGGAACGGGATGCAGCCGAGCAGGCGGAAATCGCCACTGCGCAGCAACGGCGAATGCTCCTTGAGGCGGGCGGCGAACGCCTCCATGCTCTCGTCGGTCTGCACCTTGTTGAGAATCACGCCGAGCACTTTCGGATCTTTCGGGCCGCCAAACAGTTGCGCCTGCAATTCCACACGGCCGGACAGTTCGGTCAGCACTTCGTTTTCCGGGGCGGAGACGAGGATGACTTCGGCATCCAGGCTTTTTGCCAGGTGCAGGTTGACCCGTGCCGCATAGCTGGCGCTGCGGGTCGGCACCATGCCCTCGACAATCAGCACGTCCTTGCCCACGGCGGCCTGTTGATAAAGGGTGATGATTTCTTCGAGCAACTCGTCGAGCTGGCCATCGCCGAGCATCCGCTCGACATGGGCCAGGCCCAGTGGCTGCGGTGGTTTCAGGCCATGGGTACGGGCCACCAGCTCGGTGGAACGCTCAGGCCCGGTATCGCCAGGATGGGGCTGGGCAATGGGCTTGAAAAAGCCGACTTTCAGCCCGGCCCGCTCAAGGGTACGCACCAGCCCAAGGCTGATGGAGGTCAGACCCACACCAAAATCGGTGGGCGCGATAAAAAAAGTCTGCATGCGAGTTCTCTGAAGGTGCATGGCTTCGGTGGTGCGCTATAGCTGCGCGCCGACCGGGAATCAGCTGCCAAGGGTATCGTTATCCGGGCGCTGCGCACACCAGCCACAGGCAAAGGGCTGGCCTATTTTTGCCAGGCGTTGCGCCGCATCCATCACCCAGCCCCGGGATTGCCAGGGCGGCTGATGGCGCAGGTGCTGCGTATGGCCACAGGACAGCGTGGCGACCCAGTGGCCGTCCCCGTCCTGATGAAATCCGACGACCGTCGGGTCACTGGATCGACCCCGTCTGTCCGGGTTGTGTTCGCTTTCGGGCAAATCCTTGTTTAGACTTGTCCGTTCTTCATTCTTATGCAAAAGGTCTCGCCCCATGCCGATCGCCGCCAACAAGGCTGTCTCCATTGACTATACCCTGACCAACGACGCTGGTGAGGTCATCGACAGCTCCGCCGGCGGCGCGCCGCTGGTCTACCTGCAAGGCGCAGGTAACATCATCCCGGGCCTGGAAAAGGCCCTGGAAGGCAAAGAGGTTGGTGATGAACTGACCGTTGCCGTAGAACCTGAAGATGCCTACGGCGAGTACTCGGCCGAACTGGTCAGCACCCTGAGCCGCAGCATGTTCGAAGGCGTCGACGAACTGGAAGTGGGCATGCAGTTCCACGCCTCCGCACCGGACGGCCAGATGCAGATCGTGACCATCCGCGACCTGGACGGCGACGACGTCACCGTCGACGGCAACCACCCGCTGGCCGGCCAGCGCCTGAACTTCCAGGTCAAGATCGTTGCCATCCGCGACGCATCCCAGGAAGAAGTGGCTCACGGCCACGTGCACGGCGAAGGTGGTCACCACCATTGATTGACGGGCTACGGCCGGTCAGTTGAAAAGAAAGGCGCCTTCGGGCGCCTTTTTTGATTGGCGGCTATTCTTGCCGACTTGGCGGCTGTAATCTCGAACTGCCGTTACACAGAATATGGGAAATCTGGAGTTTGTCATGAGTGCTTTCCACGACCTTAAACTCAAAGCCCTGGATGGTCAGGAGCTGCCTCTGGCGCCCTTCAAGGGGCAAGTCGTGCTGGTGGTCAATGTCGCCTCCAAATGTGGGCTGACCCCGCAATATGCAGCGCTGGAAAACCTTTACCAGAAATACAAAGGCCAGGGCTTCACCGTGTTGGGCCTGCCGTGCAATCAGTTTGCAGGCCAGGAGCCGGGGACCGAAGAAGAGATCCAGGAATTCTGTAGTCTCAACTATGGCGTGACCTTTCCCCTGGGCAGCAAGCTGTCGGTGAACGGTCCTGATCGCCATCAGCTGTACCGTTTGCTGGCGGGTGAGGGCGCTGAGTTTCCGGGGGACATCACCTGGAATTTCGAGAAATTCCTGCTGGGCAAGGATGGGCGGGTGCTGGCGCGGTTCTCTCCGCGCACCGCCCCTGATGATCCGAGTGTCGTCCAGGCCATCGAAAAGGCCCTCGACTGATTTGTAGTGGAGAGGGGACAAGTTCCCTCTCCACAGGTTGATGTGTCTTCCTGCTTTTGCACCTTAATCACCGCAATCAATAGTGCTATCCAGCACCACCAGCACTCCATATTATCCGCATCATAAAATTTCTCTCGTGCGGAGTGCTCCCATGCCTGTCCAAGCCTTGTTCAAACCTTTCCAGCTCGGTGCTCTGCAACTGCCGTCCCGTGTGGTCATGGCGCCGATGACCCGTTCGTTTTCCCCGGGTGGCGTACCCAATTCCAAAGTGATCGAATACTACCGCCGCCGTGCCGCGGCCGGCGTAGGTTTGATCATCACCGAAGGCACGGTGGTGGGCCATCAGGCTTCCAACGGTTATCCGAACGTGCCGCATTTCTACGGTACCGCTGCACTGGCCGGCTGGAAGAAAGTGGTCGACGCGGTGCATGCCGAAGGCGGCAAGATCGTCCCGCAACTGTGGCACGTCGGCAGCGTACGGCGTATCGGCACCGAGCCGGATGCCAGCGTGCCGGCCTATGGCCCGATGGAAAAACTCAAGGATGGCAGCGTGGTGGTCCACGGCATGACGGTCCAGGATATCAAGGAGGTGATCGCCGCCTTCGCCCAGGCCGCCAAGGATGCCCAGGACATTGGTATGGACGGTGTGGAAATCCATGGCGCCCACGGTTACCTGGTCGATCAGTTCTTCTGGGAAGGCAGCAACCAGCGTACAGACGAATACGGCGGCAGCCTGGCCAACCGTTCGCGTTTTGCCATTGAATTGATCCAGGCCGTTCGGGCCGCTACAGGTCCCGATTTCCCGATCATTTTCCGTTTCTCCCAGTGGAAGCAGCAGGATTACACCGCGCGCCTGGTGCAAACCCCTGAGGCCCTGGGGGAGTTCCTCAAGCCATTGGCTGACGCCGGTGTGGATATCTTTCACTGCTCTACCCGTCGTTTCTGGGAGCCGGAGTTCGAAGGTTCCGAGCTGAACCTGGCCGGTTGGACCCGTAAGCTTACGGGCAAGCCGACCATCACCGTGGGCAGTGTCGGCCTGGATGGCGAGTTCCTGCAGTTCATGGTCAATACCGACAAAATCGCACAGCCAGCGAGCCTGGAAAAACTGCTGGAGCGCTTGAATAACGATGAGTTCGATCTGGTGGCCGTGGGCCGTGCGCTGCTGGTCGACCCGGACTGGGCAGTGAAGGTGCGCGAAGGCCGTGAGGGGGATATCTTGCCCTTCAGTCGCGAGGCGTTGACCACCCTGGTTTAAGGGGTGAATTGACGGGCGCCATCGCGGGCAAGCCCGCTCCCACATTGGAATGCAATCAACCTGTGGGAGCGGGCTCGCCCGCGATAGGGCCCGTCAGGTCAGCTTCGATCCGCCCGTCTCCAGCAAATCCTCGCCACACGCCCCGCGCAGTTGATGTTCAAATCGCTCGATAATCGCCGGCCAACCCTGGCGACTGGCGTGCTGGCGCGCATTCAGGCGCACCCGGCGCAGACTCTCCGGTTCCTCCAGCAACCAACAGGCAGCGTCGCAAAACGCATCCTCATCCCCAGGCATTGCCACGGCACCGCTGTAGCCATGGCGGATATGCTGGGTGGCGGCCGCCTGGTCGTAGGCCACCACGCCCAGTCCCGAGGCCATCGCTTCCAGCACCACATTGCCAAAGGTCTCGGTGAGGCTGGGGAACAGAAACAGGTCCCCCGACGCATAGTGGCGCGCCAGCTCCTCACCGCGTTGTGTCCCGCAGAAAGTCGCGGTGGGGAGCGACATTGCCAGTGCCTCGCGTTGCGGCCCGTCGCCGATGACGATCAGCTTCATCCGACGCTGTGGATAAGTCGCCTGCAACGCCTCGAAGCAGCGTTTGAGCAGGCCAAGGTTTTTCTCCGGTGCCAGGCGTCCGACATGCATCACGGCAATATCTTCATTGCCCAGCCCCCACTGTTCACGCAGGACGTTGTCACGTCTGGCCGGGTGGAACAGTTGGCTGTCGACGCCGCGGGATAACAGGTCCAGGCGTTCGAAGTGGCGGCGTTCCAGTTCCAGGCGCTGGCTGACGCTGGGCACCAGGGTCAGGGTGGACCGGTTATGGAACCAGCGCAGGTAGTGGGTCAGGATGCGGCTGAGCATGCCCAGGCCGTATTGGCTGGAATACTGTTGGAAGTTGGTATGGAAACCGCTGACCACGCTGATCCCCAAGCGGCGCGCCGCCCGTAAAGCCGACAAGCCCAGCGGGCCTTCGGTGGCAATGTACAGTACGTCCGGGCGCTGGCGTTTCCAGCGCCGCAGCAGTTTGTGCATAGAGGACTGGCCCCATTGCAGGCCGGGATAGCCCGGTAGAGGCCAGCCGCGACACAGCAGCAGGCCGTCGTCGCTCTGGCGACTCAAATCGCCATTCTGGCGCGGGCGCACCAGCTCCACCTGATGTCCACGTGCGCGCAGGCCTTCACACAGGCGGCCAAGGGTGTTGGCCACGCCGTTGATTTCCGGTGGGAAGGTTTCGGTAATCAGGGTGATATTCAGGAAAGCTGTCGTCATGCAGCCAGTGTCGGCGCGGGCCATGTCGTCATTGTGTCATCGCGATGACGGATTTATGACGACAGGCCCGGTGCTGGCTTAGTTGAACGGCGTAGGATGCGGGGTCTTGGCCGAGGATGGCGGGAGGATCGGCAGCTTGAAGTCCGGCTGGTCGCCAGTCAGGGTGTCGAGGAACGCGACAATCTGGCTGACCTCATCAGTGCTCAACTTGCGCCCTAATTGCAGGCGGGCCATGACGTCCACTGCTTCGCTCAGGTTCCAGTAAGCACCGTCGTGGAAGTAGGGGTAGGTCAGGGCGACGTTGCGCAAGGTCGGCACCTTGAACATCATCCGGTCCTGATCCTTGCCGGTCAGGCCAGCCACGCCTTGGGCCGGGTTCTTGGTGGCATAGGGTTCGACCATGCCCATTTTCTGGAAGGTGCTGCCACCAACCGCCTCGCCGTTGTGGCAGGCCACGCAGCCGATGCTCTTGAACAACTGGTAGCCCTGCGCTGCCGTGGCGCTGATGGCCTTTTTATCGCCCATCAGCCAGCGGTCGAACGGGGCGTTGGGCGTGACCAGGGTTTCTTCGAAGGCCGCGATGGCGTTGGTCACATCGTCGAACTTGATGCCGTCATCGCCATACACTTTTTTGAACGAGGCCTGGTACTGCGGGATCGAGCGCAGCACGTCCACGGCCAGGTCATGGGTGAAGCCCATTTCGCCCGGGTTGGCGATCGGGCCGCCGGCCTGCTCTTGCAGGGTCGCTGCGCGTCCATCCCAGAATTGCGCGACGCTCATGCTGGAGTTGAGCACCGTCGGTGAGTTGATCGGCCCCTGGTGCCAGTTGTGCCCGATGGAGGTGGGCAGATTGTCGCTGCCGCCCATGCTCAGGTTGTGGCACGAGTTGCAGGAAATGAAACCGGACTTGGACAAGCGTGGGTCGAAGAACAATTGCTTGCCCAGTTCGACCTTATTGGCATCGGTGATCTTCGCCGGTTGCACCGGCAGGATGGGCTCATTGGCGGCGGCGGCCCCCCAGGCCTCGCCGCCCAACATCAATCCAAACATCAGCATCAACGGTTTGTACATGGTGCGCTCCCCACAGGCTTATAGTTTTAATAACCATGTGCTCTGTATGGGCAAATCGCCATGACCCAGGTCAATCGAACAGCCTAGGGTTTTTTCGCCAGCATCGCCTCGGCACCTTGCTCGCGTACCCAGAACAACGTCGCCCCGGCTACCGCCGCCGGCATCATCAGCAGGTTGACCACCGGCACCAGCAACACTAGGTAAACAATCCCGCCGAAACTCATGCTCTGCCAGCGCTTCTGGCGCAGCCAGGCAAGCATTTCGTTCCAGCCCAGTTTGTGGTTGTCCGCCGGGTAGTCGATGTACTGGATCGCCATCATCCACACCCCGAACAACAGCCACAGCGGTGCGGCAATCAGGTTGACCACCGGGATGAAGGACAGGATAAACAGGCCGATGGCTCGGGGCAGGAAGTAGCCCAGTTTGCGCATTTCCCGGGCCAGGGTGCGCGGGACCATGGCGAACAGCTCGGCCCAGCTGAAGGCCGGGAAGTCATCGGTGCCGCGTACCACCACTTCGACTTTTTCGGCGAGAAAGCCGTTAAAGGGTGCAGCGATGATATTGGCGAGCATGGTGAAGCTGAAAAACACCATAAAGGCCACCAGCAGCACGAACAGTGGCCACAGGATGTAGCTGAGGAAACTCAACCAACTGGGCAGCGTCGGCATCAAGGTGTCGACCCACAGGCTGAACTGGTGGCCAGCAAAATAGATCAATCCGACGAACAGGATCAGGTTGATCGCCAAGGGCAGCAGGACGAACAGGCGCAGGCCTGGGCTCAAGACCAGTTTCAGGCCTTCACGCAGGTATTGTGGGCCTGACAGAACGGGGGCGGGCATGGGTAACTCCGGGTAAAAGGGCAAACGCGCCGACCTTACCGGCTTTGCGAAAGCGGTGAAAGCACGGTCAGCGAGTCGACATTAACGGTAACAAACATGTCGATTAATCGGGGGTACAAGATAGAGACCACCTATGAGCTGGATTGTTATTCCGTATTTCCTTAATCTTGCCCCCCTCTATACGCTGCACCCATTATTTTCAGGGCCTGCGAGTTCAAGCCTTCCCCAAGTGCTTCGCGGTCCTTTTTTATTCCAGCCGCTCTGTAGTCCGGGCGGTCGATAGGAGTGAGTCATGTCTGATACCCGTCATTCGCGAGTGATTATTCTCGGTTCCGGCCCTGCCGGTTACAGCGCTGCGGTCTACGCGGCCCGGGCCAACCTCAAGCCGTTGCTGATCACCGGCATGCAGGCGGGTGGTCAGTTGACCACCACCACCGAAGTCGACAACTGGCCGGGCGATGTCCACGGCCTGACTGGCCCGGTGTTGATGGAACGCATGAAAGAACACGCCGAGCGCTTCGAGACCGAAATCGTCTTTGACCATATCAATGCCGTGGACTTCTCGAAAAAGCCCTACAGCCTGACTGGCGACAGCGGCGTCTACACCTGTGACGCCCTGATCATCGCCACCGGCGCCAGCGCCCGTTACCTGGGCCTGCCATCGGAAGAGGCCTTCATGGGCAAGGGCGTTTCCGCCTGCGCGACCTGCGACGGTTTCTTCTACCGCAACAAGCCGGTGGCTGTGGTCGGTGGTGGTAACACCGCCGTGGAAGAAGCACTGTACCTGGCCAATATCGCCAGCACCGTGACCCTGGTTCACCGTCGTGAAACCTTCCGCGCCGAGAAGATCCTGATCGACAAGCTGCACGCGCGGGTTGCCGAAGGCAAGATCATCCTCAAGCTCAACGCCAACCTGGATGAAGTCCTGGGCGACAACATGGGCGTGACCGGTGCGCGTTTGAAAAACAACGATGGCAGCTTCGACGAGTTGAAAGTCGACGGCGTGTTCATCGCCATCGGCCACACTCCGAACACTTCGCTGTTCGAAGGCAAGCTGACTGCCAAAGACGGTTACCTGGTGGTGCAGGGCGGTCGTGAAGGCAACGCCACCGCGACCAACATCGAAGGCATCTTTGCCGCTGGCGACGTGGCCGACCACGTCTACCGCCAGGCCATCACTTCGGCCGGCGCTGGTTGCATGGCGGCCCTGGATGCCGAGCGTTACCTCGACGGCTTGAAAGACGCTTCTTTCTAAACCGTTGCAATAAAAAAAACCGGCCGCGAGGCCGGTTTTTTTGTGTGTAACTGGACGAACACCGCAATCTCAATCTGGCAATCCAATCAGTGTGGGAGCTGGCTTGCCTGCGATGGCGGTGTGACAGCCACCACTGCCATCGCGGGCAAGCCCGGCTCCCACATTGACCGGGTTTGCAAGCTGGATCAGCGGCGGGTCAAAGGCTGCTGAACAAACTTCACTCCCGCCAACCCGTGTTCGATCAATGCGCGGATATTGCCGTGGTCTGTGCCCTCAGGCGTCGCCAGTACCGAACGATAATGCTCGCCAAACGCCAGCAACGCTTGCTGGTCGCTCAAGCCTTCGAGTAGTGCCAGGCCCAGGGTCTTGCACGAGCCTTCGTTCTGCCCGGCGGCGTTTTCTACGCTGCCATTGGTGAAGGCCTGTGGCTGGTAGTCGTAGCCGGCGGCGATAAAGGCCAGGGTATCGGCAAACAGGTGTTCGCCGCTGTCGAGGCTGGCGCGCAGGGTGTTGAGGTCAGTCATGGGTTTTTCCTTTGGCAAACGCCGCTTGTTGTTCGGCGCTGGCTTCTTGCTGGTACTGGGCTTTCCACTCGGCGTACGGCATGCCGTACACCACTTCGCGGGCGTCATCGAGGCTGACCTCGATCTGGCGTTCGTCGGCCTCGGCCTTGTACCACTTGGACAGGCAGTTGCGGCAGAACCCGGCCAGGTTCATCAGGTCGATGTTTTGTACATCCTTGCGGCTGTCCAGGTGCGCAACCAGTCGGCGGAAGGCAGCAGCTTCAAGTTCCAGGCGTTGTTGATCGGTCATAAGGTTCACGCAGATTCAGGGGGGTTAACGGCTGGCCGCCAGCGTAATCGAAACCGACTCGGCAAAGCGCAGCGCATGGGGCTTGTCGACTTCGACCTCGGCGTACAGCACCGACTCATTGCTCATCACCAGGTCCAGCACTTCCTGGGTCAGGCGTTCGAGCAGGGCAAAGCGGTTGCTTTCGACGTGGGCGATGATGGCCTTGGTGATGGTGCGGTAGTTCAAGGCGTGGTCGATATCGTTGTCGCGCACGGCGTCTTGTGCGGCATACAGGATGGTCAGGTTGATCAACACATCTTGCTTGTTGAGGATTTCATCCTCGTTGATGCCAATGAAGGTGCGCAGACACAGGTCCTTGACCCGGATGCGCGCCATACCTGGTTGAAGTTGTGGCATTGCTACTTGCTCCGTCCAATCAGTTGCAGGAACCCCAGGCGGCTGGTGTTCGGGTTTACTTGACATGCCGCCCGCCATTGACGGTCAGGGTGGTGCCGGTCACATAAGGGTTGTCCAGCAGGTAACGCACGCTCTGGTAAATCACCTCCGGCCCGGGTTCGATACCCAGTGCCGACTTGGCCAGGACCTTGGCGCGATAAGCCGCGTCGTCGCCTTCGTTGAACATCACCATGGCTGGCGCGATGCCATTGACCTTGATCCGAGGCGCGTATTGGGCGGCGAAGGACAGGGTCAGGCTGTCGAGTCCGGCCTTGGTGGCACAGTAGGCGATATGTTGGCGGCTGCCCTTGCGGGTGACGTCGTCGCTGATATGCACAATGTCGGCCGGCGTCGAGCGTCTCAGCAAGTCAGCACAATGCAGGTTGATCAGGTACGGTGCAAGCATGTGTACGCTGAACATATCGATAAAGGCGTTGGCTTCTTCCCCCGGTGTTTCTGCGGCCCAGGTCGAGGCGTTGTGGATGATCGCCCGTAGGCTACCGGTATGGGTCTTGAGTTCGCTGATGAACGCCAGGATACCGGCCTCGCACGAGAAGTCGGCAAATACGCCAACCGCGCCACGCTCGCGCAAGGCCTGCACGCCGGGACGTTCACTGCGGTAGCTGAAGATCACCGGTTGCTGTTCATCCAGCAAGCGCTGGGCGCAATGCAGGCCGACACGCTGGCCGGCACCGGTGATCAAGATCGGGGCGGGGGTGGAGGTCATGGGAAGCTCGGGTCGCGGGCAAGCTAAAACTATACCAGCGACCGGCCTGTAGCGGATCGGCTCAAACGGTTGCTTCGGCAGGTTTTACCCGTCGCGGAGCAGGATTGAGCCAGCCGGCCAGCAAATGGGTCGACAGGGGAATGAACAGATAGACCATCAAGGGCGTCAGGGCCAGGGTGCTGACCAGCACGCGGCTGAATAAGCCCAACTCGGCCAGCAACGGTTCCAGGCCGAAGTTGAACAGCAGCGACACCGGGAAAAACGCCAACCAGATCGCCACAGCCTGTTTCCAGCGCGGTGGGCGCTGGCCCACGGCACCAAACCAGCCTTCCATGCCGCTGACACGATGCTCCATAGGGTCGGCGAACAGTTCGCTGCCGCGCCCCAGCCAGGCGCTACGCGAGGCGGAGAACTCCCAGGCGTGCAGGGTCTGCTCGTCGGCGAAGCGGAAGATGATCTGGAATTCGCCACCGTCGGCAGGCGGTGCAAGCACGCCCGAACCCAGGTAGCCGGGGAAGTCCGTGGCCAGTTGCTCGCCTTCGCGCAGCCAGCTCATCATGTCCTGATAACGACCTTGGGCAGCACGGCGCGCGACCATCAAGGTGACGGGTAGGGTAGACATTGTGTATCTCCGAATGCGTGGGAGCGCGGCACCGGGTAGGTGGCGTCCCTGGCGAAACCGCAGGGTAGGGCGGCGACGCAGAAAAACAGGCAAGGATTATTCCTGATTTGACGAAATACACCAGCGGCATTGGACGGCAGGGCAGGTCCCTTGAAAAAGACAGGTATAAAAGCGTTAAATGGGATCCAACTTCGTATAAGTTCCTGGTCATTCGATGCCTGTAATCACAGCCCTGCCCCCCGGTCTTGAGCATGGCGGTCTAGCCGCCGCGGATGAGTTGTTTCCGATTCGTGAAGTCGCAAGATTGACAGGTATCAACCCGATCACCCTGCGTGCGTGGGAGCGCCGTTATGGTTTGATCCAGCCGGTGCGCACCGAAAGTGGGCATCGCCTGTACACGCAGAAGGACATCGAGACCGTTCATCGCATTCTGGATTGGATCGAGCGGGGCGTGGCGGTCAGTAAAGTCGGGAAAATCCTCGCCCGGGACGATGCGCAACTGTCTTCACTGCAGCAACAGTTGGAAGGCAGCGGTGACCATGAGTGGGTCCAGTGGCAGCAGCAGTTGCAATTGGCCATCGGCGCGTTTGATGAGCTGCAACTGGAGCGCCTGTATGGGCAGATCTTTGCGGCGTACCCCGCTGCGGTGGTGTTCCAGGACATTATGATGCCCCTTTGGCGCCAATTGTTGCGGCATCAGGGCCATTTTGGCCAAGCCAGCGAATGGCTGTTTTTCGACAGCTTCCTGCGTGCGCGGATTACCCAGCGCCTGCAACTGGCCCGCACTGGCCGCACGCCGCAGGTACTGCTGGCGGCTGTTGCCGGTGAATGCCGAGAACTGGAATTGCTGGTGGCGGGGCTCATGCTCAGTGGTGATGAACTGGCCGTGCATGTGCTGAACGTGGGCCAGCCCCTGGGTGAGTTGACGCTGATCTGCGAGAAGACCCGCCCGCAGGTGCTGGTGCTGTTCTCCAACCGTTCCCCGACCCATGAGTTGCCCAAGCGGTTGGGGCGGTTGGCCCTGACCCTGGAGTGCCCGCTGCTGCTGGCCGGTGATGCCTCGGACATGGCCGAGCAGCTTCTGGCCGATACTGCCATTGGCTGCCTGGGCAATGAGGGAAGGTTGATGCAGCGGCGCTTGCAGCAGTTCCTCAGGGGAACCCTGGATACCTGAATTCAGGCATGCACTTCGGGGTGGGCCAGGCGATGCTGTTGCAGGATGAACTGGCGCAGGCGCTCGGTTTCATCCACATCGTTCTGGCTCAAGCGGTAGGCAAACAGCCCGCGAGCGGTCTCGCGCTCCAGCGTGCCACGCACCGCAATCCTTTCGTAGCCCGATGGGCTGAACCACATCGAGAATGTCCTGGGTGGTTTACTGCGACCACGAGACTGCACCAGCAGGCCCTTGAACGATACTTCATGTACCCATAGCGCCCCGGGCTGGCCCTTGACGTTTTCCAGGGCGACCGGCTCTTCGAGGACCAGGCGCCAAGGCCGGATCATCGGCCCGTCTTCAAAAATGCTCGGTACCCCCAGGCGCAGGTGCAGGGCATGAAACTCGTCCTCCACCAATTGCAGGGGAAAGGTCATCTGCTGGTTATCGAACTGCGCCTGGATCGTTACCTGTTCATGGGCCGCAAGGCGCGTGAGCAGGTCGCGGATCTGCGCTCCGCCATTGACCGTCAGGCTCGACGACACATCCCGCACATTCAGTTGCGGGTTGTGGTGCATGTTCTGGATGAAGTCCAGTTCGTCCTGCGTCAAAAGCGCGTCGCGTTGCATTGATGTGGCTCAAGGAAATGCGTGATTAAACTGATTATCACCCTAAAGACCGTGTTTTCTAAAGTTTGTTAGATCCGCTCGTCGCTCGGAGTGCTGCCAGCTCGGCTGTAAGCTGCGCCACCTGGGCTTCAAGCTGGGCTACACGCTGCTGGGCCTTGACCTGAACCGTTACATCTTTTTGCACGCCGACGAAGTAAGTCTGCTGATCGGCTGGGTTGTAAACCGTTGATATCGACAGCTCGTTCCAAAAGTGCGTGCCGTCCTTGCGGTAGTTGCGCAGGATTTCCCGGCACGCGCCGCCACTGTCCAGGGCGTCGCGAATGGCCATCAGGGCCGGCTGGTCACGGTCACCCGCTTGCAGGAAGCGGCAATCCTGGTAAAGGATGTCGTCCAGGCTGTAACCGGTCATACGTTCGAAGGCCGGGTTCACGTAAATCAGGGGCTTGTCCTTGCCTTCCCTCTCAGCCACGGAGATTCCGTCGTTGGAGGCGTTGACCACCATCTGCATCAGCTTGGCGTTGATCATTGAGCGATCCATAGCGTGTTTGTGGATTTCTTAGTGTAAGACAACTCGCCCGGCTGCCAGCTGTTAATATCCCAGGTTTTCACTCAACTACAGGATCAGATTGATGAAAGTCGCCATCCTTTCCGGCTCGGTCTATGGCACGGCAGAAGAAGTTGCCCGCCACGCCATGGATATTCTGAACGTGGCCGGTTTCGAGGCCTGGCATAACCCGCGGGCGAGCCTGGCCGATGTGCAGGACTTCGCCCCGGACGCCTTTCTGGCCGTCACCTCCACCACCGGCATGGGCGAGTTGCCGGACAACCTGATGCCGCTGTATTCGTCGATCCGCGATCAACTGCCCGCCGCCTGGCGCGGTTTGCCGGGAGCGGTGATCGGCCTGGGCGACGCCAGCTACGGCGATACCTTCTGCGGTGGCGGCGAGCAGATGCGCGAGCTGTTTGGCGAGTTGGGCGTGCGCGAAGTGCTGCCGATGCTGCGTCTGGATGCCAGCGAAAGCGTCACCCCGGAAGCCGATGCCGAGCCATGGCTGGCAAAGCTGGTCACGGCACTGCGCGGCTGATCGGATACTCGCGTAGTAACGCCAGCCAGGCCAGGGCAGCTTTCGACAGATAGGCGCCCTGGCGCCAGATAAAGGCGATGTCCCAGCGCAGGAACTCAGGCGCCCTGAGTGTCAGGCGTACCACGCCAGGCCGTTCGAGGCCGCGCGCGACCACGCTGGGCAGCAGCACCACGCCCTGGCCGGCGGCCACCAGCGCCACGAGAAAATCCGCCTGGCCGCTGCGCCCGCTTTCCCGGGGCGTGAAGCCCACCTGCTGGCAGGCCTGGAGCAGTCGGTCATTGAGCACAAAGCTGCGCTGATACATCAAAAACGGCGTGTCGGCCAATTCTTCCAAGCCAATCTGCCCACGCTGTGCCAGCGGGTGGTCCACGGGCAGCAGCGCATCCAGGGGTTCGTCACAGAAGGCTTGCCAGGCAAACGCCGGATCGGTGGGCAACAGGCTGCCGCCGACGTCCAGCTCTCCGGCGAGGATCGCCTGTTCGATATTGCGACTGCCGCCCTCAAGCAATTGGATGCTGACATTGGGATAGCGCCGGCGATATTCGGCAAACAAGCCGGCAAACAGTGTGTCGCCACCCAGTTGCGGCAGGCCCATGCGCAACTCGCCACGGGTCAACTGATTCAAGTCGTCCAGCTCGCTCAACAACTCGGTTTGCAGGCGCAGCATCGCCTCGGCCCGTTGCAGCACCACGTGCCCGGCGGCGGTCAGGCGTACCTGTGAGCCAATGCGGTCGAGTAGCGGCGTGCCCAGGCTGTGCTCCAGTTGCGCCACTTGCTTGCTCACGGCGGACTGGCTGATATGCAAGGTTTTCCCTGCCTGGGTAAAACCGCCACGGTGGACCACTTCGATAAAACTGCGCAGTTGTTTGAATTCCATTACGGTAATTCCAGATTGGAATGGCTTGCAGTCTAACAATTCGCTTTGGGGATGCTAGGGGGCTCTTTAAAATGAGGGCCTGCGAGGAACCCATGTCTACTAAACGTTTCACCTTCAAACATTTGACCCGGTTGCTGATTGAGCTGCTGGTATTGCTGGCGATTTACCTGCTGGGCTGCCAAGTGGCCCTGTGGCTGGCCTGGCCGATTCCGGGCGGGGTCATAGGCCTGGGCCTGCTGTTGCTGGTGTTCGCCAGTGGCGTGATCAAGCCGGCAGCCCTGCAATTGGGCGCTGGCATGCTGATGGCGGAGATGCTGCTGTTCTTCATCCCGGCGCTGATGAGCCTGCTCGATTACGGTGGCCTGATGCGCCATGACGGTTGGCGGATCATGCTGGTGATCGCTCTGAGCACCTTGATGGTGATGTTGGTCACGGCATTTACCGTCGAACTCGTCTGCCGCTGGAAGCTGCGCCATGAAGCTTGAACTGATGCCACTGTTCTGGCTGGCCCTGACCCTTGTGGCCTATGGCTTCAGCCGCTGGATCTACCGGCGTACCGGGCGCTACTTGCTGTCGCCGCTGATCCTGGTACCCGCGCTGCTGCTGGCGGTGGCCGTGCCGCTGAACACTGCCTATGCCGAATACGCCACCGACACCCATTGGCTGATGCTGGTGTTGGGACCCGTGACGGTGGCGTTCGCCATCCCGATCTGGCAGCAGCGCCAGCTGTTGATACGCCACTGGTCGGCATTGTTGCTGGGGATGCTGGCGGGTAGCGCGGCGTCCATCGGCACTTCTTTCGGTCTGGCCAAGGCGCTGGCTCTGGACAGTTCGGTCACCCTGTCATTGGTGCCGCGCTCGATCACCACGCCCTTTGCCATGCCCCTGGCCCACGACCTGGGCGGCGTGCCGGAACTCACGGCGGTATTCGTGATGTTCACCGGTGTGTTCGGCGCCATGCTCGGCGGGGTGCTGCTCAAGTGGTTGCCGCTGCGCAGTGCCCTGGCGCGGGGCGCGTTGTTTGGCGTGGGCGCCCACGGTGCTGGTGTCAGTCGTGCCCATGAAGTGGGCGGCGAAGAGGGCTCGGTGGCGGGGCTGGTGATGGTGCTGACGGGGCTGCTCAACCTGTTTGCCGCACCTTTATTGGCGTCGCTTCTCTGACACCACATTGTACGAATCCGAACTATCCTCACGGTTGACTCGCTCGGTCATCAAGCTGGCTGCCAACGCAACTACGGCTTGCCCGAGGTCTGACTAGACTGGCCCTCCAGTCCAAAAATAATAAGAACACCACAGCGTCGAGGTCATTGCCGTGAGCCTAGCCACCGTTCAATCGACACAGAGTGTAAAAGACCAGGTCAGCGCTGCCGAATGGCAGGCCCGTATCGACCTTGCAGCCTGCTATCGCCTGGTGGCCATGCATGGCTGGGATGATCTGATTTTCACCCACATCTCGGCCAAGGTGCCGGGTACCGAAGACTTCCTGATCAACCCGTTCGGGCTGATGTTCCACGAAATCACCGCCTCCAGTCTGGTCAAGGTCGACCAGGCCGGCAACAAGCTGATGGACAGCCCCTACGAGATCAACCCGGCGGGCTACACCATCCACAGCGCGGTACACGAAGTTCGCCACGACGTGGTGTGCGTATTGCACACCCATACCGCCGCCGGCGTGGCCGTCTCGGCGCAGAAGCAGGGCGTGCTGCCGATCAGCCAGCAATCGTTGTTCGTGCTCTCGAGCCTGGCTTATCACGCCTACGAAGGTGTGGCGCTGAACCACGAGGAAAAGGCCCGCCTGCAAGCCGACCTGGGGCCCAACAATTTCCTGATGCTGCACAACCATGGCCTGCTGACCTGCGGTGCGACCATCGCCGATACCTTCCTGATGATGTTCACCTTCCAGCGCGCTTGCGATATCCAGGTGCTGGCGCAAAACGGCGGGGCCGAATTGATCGCCATCGAGCCGCAGATTCTGGCGGGGGCCAAGGCGATGATTGCCGGCGTGACCAAGAGCGCCCAAGGCATGGGCGGGGCATTGGCCTGGCCGGCGTTGCTGCGCAAGCTCGATCAACAAGACCCCGGATACCGACTCTAATGCCATTGGCCGAGATCCCCCTGAGCGCCTGGCGCAAGCGCGGGCAGAGTTTTGTCTTTCGTGGGCAGACCATCCGTTACTGGGTGGCCGGGCAGGGCGAGCCATTGCTGCTGATCCACGGCTTCCCCAGTGCCAGTTGGGACTGGCATTACCTCTGGCAGCCCCTGGCCCAGCGCAACCTGGTGATTGCCTGCGACATGCTCGGTTTTGGCGACTCGGCCAAGCCCCTGGACCACACCTATTGCCTGTTGGAACAGGCTGACCTGCAGCAGGCATTACTGGCCCATCTGCGAGTGCAGCAGCCGGTGCATATCATGGCCCATGACTACGGCGACAGCGTGGCTCAAGAGCTGCTCGCCCGACACTACGAGGGCAGGTTCCAACTGGCCAGTTGTGTATTTCTCAACGGCGGGCTCTTCCCCGAGACCCACCGCGCCGCGCTGGTACAAAAACTACTGCTCAGCCCCGTGGGGTGGATGATCGGCCGTGCATTCGGGCGCAGCGCCCTGGCCGACAGCTTCAAGCAGATCTTCGGCCCCGGCACCCGCCCCAGCGAAAGCGCTCTGGATGACTTCTGGAGTCTGATCGAAAACAACGACGGCCCACGGATCCTGCACAAACTCATCGCCTACATTCCCCAGCGTCGACGCCAACGCGAGCGCTGGGTAGCGGCCATGCAGCGCGGTGAAGTGCCGTTGCGGGTGATCGATGGCGAAGTCGACCCGATCTCCGGCGCGCATATGGTTGCGCGCTACCGCGAGCTGATACCCGATGCCGACACGGTGTTGCTGGCCAATATCGGCCACTACCCGCAGGTGGAGGCGCCGGTGCAGGTGCTCAAGCACTACTTGGCGTTTCGCGAGGGTATCGAGGCCAGTAAAGATCAACTATGGGAACTGGCGTATGTAGGAGCTGGCTTGCCTGCGATGCGTACACCTCGGTAAATCAGTTGCACCGAGGTGATGCAATCGCAGGCAAGCCAGCTCCCACACCAGCCGATCATCCCCGTACCTTATTGCGCACCATTCACCCCCGCCCGTATTTATTGTGACCACAAGCTCCGTGCCTGACACTCAACCCATCGTCCACTGTCTTCGCTGGAGTTCCCTATGAGTGAGTCTGTGCAGTTCCAAGATAAAGTCGTGATCGTCACCGGGGCCGGTGGCGGCTTGGGTCGTGCCCATGCGCTGTTGTTCGCCAGGCACGGGGCCAAAGTTCTGGTCAACGACCTTGGCGGCTCGACTCAGGGCGAAGGCGCCAACGCCTCGGCCGCCGACCGCGTAGTGGCCGAGATCCGCGAGGCTGGTGGCATTGCCGAGGCCAACCATGATTCGGTGACCGACGGCGAAAAGATCGTGCAACACGCCCTCGAGGTGTTTGGCCGCATCGACGTGGTGGTGAACAACGCCGGGATCCTGCGCGACAAGACCTTTCATAAAATGGAGGACGGCGACTGGGACCTGGTTTATCGCGTGCATGTCGAAGGCGCCTACAAGGTCACCCGCGCTGCCTGGCCACATATGCGCGAGCAGGGTTATGGCCGGGTGATTTTCACGGCTTCGACTTCGGGCATCTACGGCAACTTCGGCCAATCCAACTACGGCATGGCCAAGCTCGGTCTGTATGGCCTGACCCGTACCCTGGCGTTGGAAGGGCGCAAGAACAACATCCTGGTCAATGCCATCGCGCCCACGGGCGGCACGCGCATGACCGAAGGCCTGATCCCGCCACAGGTGTTCGAGCGGCTCAAGCCCGAGCTGGTCAGCCCGCTGGTGGTGTACCTGGGCAGCGAGGCGTGCCAGGAAACCTCAGGGCTGTTCGAGGTAGGGGGCGGCTGGATCGGCAAGACCCGTTGGGAGCGCAGCCTGGGCGTGGGCTTTGATCCCGAGGCAGGCTTCTCGCCAGAGGATGTGGCGGCGCACTGGCAGCAGATCTGCGACTTTGAAGGGGCGGTCCATCCCAAGGACAACATCGAAGCCTTGAAAGAGATGATGGACAACCTGCACAAATACAGCCTGTGATCGTTACCTGAAAAACATTCAATCCTGCGGGGCGCTGATGGCGCCCCGCTTTGTTTCAGGCATAAAAAAGGCCGCTGCATACGCAGCGGCCGAAGTAAGACGTTGGATCAAGGAGCTACAAATCAACGTCAGTGAACACGGGTAACAGACTGAAAATACGCTTCAATCTGTTGAAGACTGGCTTCCAGGAAACGGACAGTTTGTTCTGAAGGCCCGGTAAGAATAGTCCCTTGTGGCGGAATGAAAAATACTGATTCAGGACAAGGACTATTACCAAAACAACAACAGTACCCGCCCCTGTAGGAGCGAGCTTGCTCGCGAAGAACTTCAGGGCGCCGCGTTAAACCAGACAAAACGCGTCATCGTTAACGTTCTTCGCGAGCAAGCTCGCTCCTACAGGGGGCGGGGGGTTATCCATTCGCTTGATAACCCTTCATCCACTACGTCGATAGGCCTGCCAATACCCGCGCTAGAGCCTGCACTCATCCTTTCGAGCGACAACACGAATACCTCCTTGGTGCGCTTATCGCTCCTGATGGCGGGCAGTAGGGTGGGGCCTTCTGTCACACCACCGGGGAAGACGCATGACAAAAACAACAATGCGCGCCATCTTCAGGCCACAGGCGCTGGCCGCTGCGGTTGCTTTGGGTTGCTGCGCTCAGGCGCAGGCTGTTTCATTCAACATCGGCGAGATCGAAGGGCAATTCGATTCGTCGCTGTCGGTAGGTGCCAGCTGGGGCATGCGCGATGCCGACCGCAAGCTGGTGGGCACGGTCAACGGCGGCAGTGGCCAGGCCTCCACCGGGGATGACGGGCGCTTGAACTTCAAGAAAGGCGAGACCTTCTCGAAAATCTTCAAGGGCCTGCACGACCTGGAGCTCAAGTACGGCGATACCGGTGTGTTTGTACGGGGCAAATACTGGTACGACTTCGAACTCAAGGACGAAGACCGCGAGTTCAAGCCCATCAGCGACCACAACCGCAAGGAAGGCTCCAAATCCAGCGGGGCGCAGATACTCGATGCCTTCGTCTATCACAACTACTCCCTGGGCGATTTGCCGGGCACCGTGCGCGCCGGTAAACAGGTGGTCAGTTGGGGCGAAAGTACTTTCATCGGCAACTCCATCAACAGCATCAACCCCATCGACGTCTCGGCCTTCCGCCGTCCCGGCGCCGAGATTAAAGAGGGCCTGATTCCGGTGAACATGCTGTTCGCCTCCCAGGGCCTGACCAACCAACTGACCGTGGAAGGTTTCTACCAACTGGAATGGGACCAGACGGTGCTGGATAACTGCGGCACCTTCTTTGGTGGCGACGTGGCGGCCGATGGCTGCACCAACAACTACACCGTCGGCAGCCCGGCGATCCGCCCGCTGCAACCGGTCGCCGCCGCGTTCGGCCAGGGTTTTGGCGTGACCAATGAAGGGGTGATCGTGCGCCGCGCCGCCGACCGTGATGCCCGCGACTCCGGGCAGTTCGGCATGGCCTTGCGCTGGCTGGGCGATGACACCGAGTACGGCCTGTATTTCATGAACTACCACAGCCGCACGCCGACCGTGGGCACGCTCACGGCCAACACCAACCTTGCGACCATCGGCAATATCATCAATACCGCCAACGGCATTGCCCCCGGCAGTGGCGCTGGCCTGGCGCAGAGTGTGATGCTCGGGCGCGGCCAGTACTACCTGGATTACCCGGAAGACATCCGCCTGTACGGCGCCAGCTTTTCCACCACCTTGCCCACCGGCACGGCCTGGACCGGGGAAATCAGCTACCGTCCCAACGCGCCCGTGCAACTCAATACCACCGACCTGACCCTGGCCCTGGTCAACCCGATTGCCGGTAACACCGTGTCACCCATCCGCAGCTCATTCGGCGCCGACAACACCGGCTACCGGCGCAAGGAAATCACCCAGTTCCAAACCACCATGACCCAGTTTTTCGACCAGGTGCTGGGCGCCGAACGCCTGACCGTAGTCGGCGAGGCGGCCATCGTGCGGGTGGGCGGGCTGGAGAACAAAACCAAGCTGCGCTACGGCCGCGACTCGGTCTATGGCCAATACGGCTTTGGCGGTGATACCGACGGCTTCGTCACGGCGACTTCCTGGGGTTATCGCGCCAGGGCCATTCTCGATTACAACAACGTGATCGCCGGGATCAACCTCAAGCCCAACCTGTCCTGGTCCCATGACGTGAAGGGCTATGGCCCCAACGGTCTGTTCAACGAAGGCGCCAAGGCCCTCAGCGTCGGGGTCGATGCGGACTACCGCAACACCTACACCGCGAGCCTGAGTTACACCGACTTTTTTGGCGGTGACTACAACACCCTGACCGACCGTGACTTCCTCGCCCTCAGCTTTGGCGTGAACTTCTGATTCGGCTAAAAAAGAACAAGGACAATAACCATGCGTAAGATGATTTTGCAGTGCGGCGTACTGGCTCTCAGCCTGTTGGCCGCCAACGTGATGGCTGCCGTGTCAGCGGAAGAAGCCGCCAAGCTTGGAACCACCTTGACTCCGATCGGCGCGCAAATGGCCGGTAACGCCGATGGCTCGATCCCGGCCTGGACCGGCGGCATCCCGAAAAACGCTGGCGCCGTGGACAGCAAGGGCTTTTTGGCCGACCCGTTCGCCAATGAAAAACCGCTGTTCGTGATCACTGCGGCCACGGTCGACAAGTACAAGGACAAACTGTCGGACGGCCAGGTAGCGATGTTCAAACGCTACCCCGAGACTTACAAAATCCCGGTCTACACCACCCACCGCACGGTCAACCTGCCCGACGATATCTACGAGTCGATCAAGCGCAGCGCACTCAACGTCAAGTCGATCAACGACGGCAACGGCCTGGAGAATTTCACCGGCAACCGCTACTACGCCTTCCCGATTCCGAAGAATGGCGTCGAAGTGTTGTGGAACCACATCACCCGTTACCACGGCGGCAACCTGCGGCGCATCATCACCCAGGCCACACCGCAGACCAACGGCAGCTACACGCCGATTCGTTTCGAAGAAGAAGTGGCGGTGCCGCAACTGATCCCGGACATGGACCCGGCCAAGGGCGCCAACGTGCTGACGTTCTTCAAACAGTCGGTCACCGCCCCCGCGCGCCTGGCGGGCAACGTGCTGCTGGTACACGAAACCCTCGACCAAGTGAAGGAACCGCGCCTGGCGTGGATCTACAACGCCGGCCAACGTCGCGTGCGCCGCGCACCGCAAGTGGCCTACGACGGTCCGGGCACTGCGTCCGACGGCCTGCGCACCTCGGATAACTTCGACATGTTCTCCGGTGCACCAGATCGCTACGACTGGAAGCTGGTGGGCAAGAAGGAAATGTACATTCCCTACAACGCCTACAAGCTCGACTCGCCTTCGCTCAAGTACGACGACATCATCAAGGCCGGGCATATCAACCAGGACCTGACCCGCTACGAGCTGCACCGGGTGTGGGAGGTGGTGGGCACCGTCAAGCCGAGCGAGCGGCACATCTACGCCAAGCGCCATATGTACATCGACGAAGACAGCTGGCAGGTGGCGCTGGTGGATCACTATGACGGTCGTGGCCAACTGTGGCGCGTTGCCGAAGGTCATGCGCAGTTCTACTACAACCACCAGACCCCGGCCTACACCGTCGAGACCCTGTACGACATCATCGCCGGCCGCTACATCGCCCTGGGCATGAAGAACGAGGAGAAGAGCAGCTTTGTGTTCGGCTTCAATGCCAAGGCGGCGGACTACACCCCCTCGGCCCTGCGTGCCTCGGGCGTACGCTGATCCAAGGTTGTAAATCCCATCATTGTGGGAGCTGCCTGCGATGGCGGAGTGTCAGGTAAATGAGTGCACCGACATCTGCACAACGCTCAAACACCGACGAACTCCCCGTGGCGAGCGGGCTTGCCACAGCCACAGCCACAGCAACTCTATCTGCTTGGATTTATGCATTGCGGCAAAATTGTGTAGATACCGATGGCCATTGCAGGCAAGCCAGTTCCCACCGTTGATCGTGCCGGGCTTGTTTTCAAACCCGGCTTTTTTATGTCCGGCAATCAGCCCGCTGAATACTTCTTCAACAACGCCCACCGACGGGACTACGGTAGGCCGCACGCCGCATAAAAATAAAAAAGGGACGCTGTAATGACCGCCATGACCCGTCGCCTGGATCGTCCTGGATTCATGCCACGTTTGTCTTCCCACCATTTGCTGCGCCCACGCCTGGCCGAGCCGTTGTTGGGGGCCGAGGCGCGGGTCAGATTGCTGTGTGCGCCGGCCGGCAGTGGCAAGAGTGCCTTGTTGGCCGAATGCGCCCAGCAGGCACCGGCGAGTTGCCAGGTGTATTGGTTGCCGCTCAATGGCACGGCGTTGGATCCCCAGGCTTTGTGCCAGCGCCTGGCACAAAGCCTGGGCCTGGCGTTTGTCGATGAAGCCAGCTTGTTGCTGGATTTGAGCCGCTGGCAAGCGCCGGCCTGGCTGTTTCTCGATGACTATTGCCGGGTAGCGGCGCCCGCATTGGATGCCTTGCTCGATCGGCTGCTGGCGTCCAGTAGCCCGGCCTTGATCTGGTGGCTGGGCGCGCGGCGTCGGCCGGCGTGCAATTGGCCGCGGTTGTTGCTCGATGATGAATTGTGGGAGTGCGGCGGCAGCGAGTTAGCGTTCGATCAGCGCGAGGTCCAGCAACTGCTCGATCATCACGCCGCTGCCGGGCAGTGCGCCGACAAAGTCCTGCAATTTTCTACGGGCTGGTGCGCAGGCGTGCGTATCGCCCTGCTCGAAGGCGACAGCCATCCCGACAGCGGCGCCTGGCATGGGCGTTCGCAAACCTTGCTCGATTATCTGCAACACGAGCTGTTCAGCACGTTGCCTGAAGAATTGGAGGAAGCCTGGCGGGTTCTGGCGCATCTGCCGCGTTTCAACCCGGGATTGTGCGAGCACCTGTTCGGGTTTGGCGATGGCGCCGACTACCTGCGCGACCTTCAGGCCCTGGGTGCGTTTATCGAGCCCTGGGAAGACTCGCCAGACTGGCTGCAGGTCTTCCCGCCCCTGGCCCAGTTGCTGCGCGACGAACCCTGGCCGGCCCGGCGCTCCTGGCATCGGCGCGCCTGCCAATGGTTTACCGCTGCCCAGGATTGGCAGGCGGCGTTTGAGCAGGCGCTGTTGGCTGAGGAATACGAAGTGGCGGTCAGCCTGTTGGAGCACTTCAGCTTTGAAGACTTGTTCCGCCAGCAAAACGCCGTGCTGTTGTTGCGCCTGCATGAGCAACATGGCGACGAACTGATGCTCGGCTCGGCGCAATTGGTGGGGCTGGTCACCGCCGCGTTGTTGTTTGCCGGGCGTTTCGACCAGGCCGCGCAATGTATCGACCAACTGGCGCGCTTCACCCCGCAACCCACAGCCGCCCTGCAACGGCATCTGCTGGCGCGCTGGCAGGCGCAGTGGGGTTGGTTGTTGCATCTTGGGGGGGACGCGGTACCTGCGCGCGAGCATTTTCTGGAGGCGTTGAATGACTTGCCGGACAGTGCCTGGACGTCGCGGTTAATGTGTTTGTCGGGGCTGACCCAGCAAGCGTTGTTGCGCGGTGAACTGGACGTGGCCCAGGCCCTCAATCGTGAGGCGTTGTGCCTGGCGCGGGCCAATGGGTCGTTGCTGCTGGAGGCGGTGCTGGAACTTGACCATGCGCAACTGCTGGAGCAGCGGGGCGCACCGTACCGGGCCCAGAGCCTGTTGGAAGGCGTGCAGGCGATGCTGGTGCAGCAGCGCCTCAAGGCCGGGCCATTGATGGGCCGGATAGCCTTGCGTCGTGGCCACCTGGCATTGCGTCAGGGGCATGACGCGTTGGCCACCGAGTGCCTCGAAGCGGGCATGGGCATGTGCCTGCACAGCCAGGACAAGCGTGTGCTCTATGGTTTCCTCGGGATGGCAATGCTGGCGGCCAATCGTGGTGATTACGCCCAGGCGTTTATCCAGCTACGTGACGCCGAACGCCTGATGCAACGCCGGCACGTGCCCGACACGGTGTACCGGGCGGTGTTGCTATTGCTCAGCGGGCATTTCTGGTTGCAACAGGGGCGGGCCGAGCTGACCCAGGAAGCGGTCAGCCGGGTGCTACGCCACTACCACGGCCCCCAGGCAAAACAGGCACCGCCGGCGACCCTGGAACTGATCCCCCGGCTGGAATACCTGCTGGTGCTGGCCCAAGTCAAACTGCGCCAGGCCGAGCAGCCTATCCAGCGGCTTACAGCCTTGCTCGACACCGCCCGCGAGCGCGGCATGCAATGCCTGGAGGTGGAGTTGCACCTGGTATTGGGCGAGGTCGCCTGGCAACTGGGCGAGCGAGCGCAGGCGGTGCGCTCGCTGCAAACCGGGCTGGCCCTGGCGGCGCGCTGCCAGGTGCAGCAGGCGGTGCGTGAACTGCGCCTGCGCCAGCCGGGGTTGCTCAGTGAGTTGGGGCTTGAACCGCAGGAGGCGGTGGCGGCACCGGGGGAAAACCCGCTGAGCCAACGGGAATTGGAGGTGCTACAGCTGATTGCGCTGGGCAACTCCAACCTGGAAATTGCCGATCTGTTGTTTATCTCGCTGCACACCGTAAAGACCCATGCCCGGCGGATCCACAGCAAGCTGGGGGTGGAGCGCCGCACCCAGGCGGTGGCCAAGGCCAAGACCCTGGGACTGATGGCCTGATTTTCAAGCAACGCAGCTCCCACATTTACCCGCGTGCGTGCAGTCAGGGCTGATACCCCATCCGCCAACTCACCGCCTGGCTCGCCGCGAGCAATTGCCTGGCCGCGGGCCCATCTTCATCGGCATGGAACAACGAGGTCGGCCCCACCACGGTCATCACTGCCACCACCTGCCCCATGGCGTTGAACACCGGCGCCGACAGCGCATCGACCCCCGGCATCAGCAAGCCATGCACAAAGTGCAGGCCACGCTGGCGAATCTGCTCACAGGCCTGCCTATACGCCTGATCGTCCGCCAGCGCATGGGCGGTGCCGGCCTGGACCTCCTGCGCGCGCAGATCCACGGTTTCCCGCTCCGGCAAAAAGGCACTGAACACCAGCCCGGTTGAGGAACTGAGCAGCGGCAACACCGACCCCAGTTGCGTCACCACCGTGACCGCGCGCACGGCCGGTTCGATATGCACCACGGTCGCGCCGTGGTTGCCCCACACCGCGAGAAAGCAGGTTTCATTCAACTCATCGCGCAGTTGCGCCAGGGGCAGGGTGGCGACTTTCAGCACATCCATGCTGCCCAGTGCCGCGAGCCCCACGCGCAGGGCCTCGCGACCCAGGCCGTAATGGTTGGTGGCGGTGTTCTGCTCGGCAAAACCCGAGGCAATCAGCGCCTGCAAGTAGCGGTGGACCTTACTGGCGGGCATCTGCACATGTTCGGCCAGGCGCGACAGGGAGGTGGCCGGCGACAGTTCGGCCAGGGCCTTGAGGATGTCGGTGCCGACTTCGGCCGAGCGGACTTTCTGTTTACCGGTGTCGCGGGGGGCGGGCGGCTTTTCCATGGAGAACGTGTGTCCCAAAGACGAATGGCGGTCTTTATAGCTTGACGGTCGATACGGAGCAAATTACGTTATGCGTAACTGGATTACGATAAAAACAACTTCCTTACTGAGGACGATCCATGACCCTCGATTATCAATCGGGCTTTGGCAATGAATTTGCCAGCGAAGCCTTGCCAGGTGCACTGCCGGTCGGCCAGAACTCCCCGCAAAAAGCGCCCTACGGGCTGTACACCGAGCTGTTCTCCGGTACCGCCTTCACTATGGTGCGCAGCGAAGCCCGGCGCACCTGGATGTATCGCATCCAGCCGTCGGCCAATCACCCGGCATTCGTCAAACTGGAACGGCAACTGGCCGGTGGCCCGCTGGGTGAGGTCACGCCTAACCGCCTGCGCTGGAACCCGTTGGATGTTCCCGCAGAACCCACCGATTTTATCGATGGGCTGGTGGCCATGGTGGCTAACTCCGGCGCCGAAAAGCCCTCAGGCATCAGCATCTATCATTACCGCGCCAACCGCTCCATGGAGCGCGTGTTCTTTAACGCCGATGGCGAACTGTTGATCGTTCCCGAGCAAGGCCGCCTGCGCATCGCCACCGAGTTGGGCGTGTTGGAGGTCGAGCCGCTGGAAATCGTCGTGTTGCCTCGGGGCCTGAAATTTCGCATCGAGCTGCTGGATGCCCAGGCTCGCGGTTACGTCGCCGAAAACCACGGCGCGCCGCTGCGCCTGCCGGACCTGGGGCCGATCGGCAGCAATGGCCTGGCCAACCCGCGGGACTTCCTGACCCCGGTCGCCCACTACGAAGAGCTGTCCCAACCCACGCCCCTGGTGCAGAAGTTCCTCGGCGAGCTGTGGGGCTGCACCCTGGACCACTCACCGCTGAACGTGGTGGCCTGGCACGGCAACAACGTGCCGTACAAATACGACCTGCGCCGCTTCAACACCATCGGCACGGTGAGTTTTGATCACCCGGACCCGTCGATCTTTACCGTGTTGACCTCGCCCACCAGCGTCCATGGCCTGGCCAACCTCGACTTCGTGATCTTCCCACCGCGCTGGATGGTGGCCGAGAACACCTTCCGGCCACCGTGGTTCCACCGCAACCTGATGAACGAATACATGGGCCTGATCCAGGGCGCCTACGATGCCAAGGCCGAAGGCTTCCTGCCGGGCGGCGCGTCGCTGCACAGTTGCATGAGCGCCCATGGCCCGGATGGCGAGACCTGCACCAAGGCCATCGCCGTAGACCTGGCGCCGCACAAGATCGATAACACCATGGCCTTCATGTTCGAGACCAGCCAGGTGCTGCGCCCGACCCGGTTCGCCCTGGACTGCCCGCAACTGCAAAACACTTACGACGCTTGCTGGGCCACGTTGCCGGCAACCTTCAACCCGAATCGGAGATAAACCATGACTCAGTCCACTCTCACCCGTAGTTGGGTGGCCTCGGCCAACGGTCACACGGATTTCCCCCTGCAGAACCTGCCCCTGGGCATCTTCAGCCTCAACGGTTCGGCGCCGCGCAGTGGCGTGGCGATTGGCGAGCATATTTTTGATCTGCAGGCTGCCCGTGACTTGTTCGACGGTGAAGCGCGCCGCGCCATCGACGCCATGGCAGGCGGTCAATTGAACGCCTTCTTCGAACTGGGCCGCGGCCCACGGGTTGCCCTGCGCGAACGCCTGCTGGAACTGCTGGCCGAGGGCAGCGACCAGCAAGCCAAGTTGCAAGCCCTGGGCACCCAGGTGTTGCCGCTGGCCGCCGATTGCCAGATGCACCTGCCGGCAAAAATCAACGACTACACCGACTTCTACGTCGGCATCGAGCATGCGCAGAACGTCGGCAAACTGTTCCGCCCCGACAACCCCTTGTTGCCCAACTACAAGTACGTGCCGATCGGTTATCACGGTCGTGCATCGACGATCCGCACCTCGGGCACCGAGGTTCGCCGGCCCAAGGGCCAGACTTTGCCCGCCGGCCAGAGCGAACCGACCTTCGGCCCGTGCGCACGCCTGGACTATGAACTGGAGCTGGGTATCTGGATCGGCCAGGGCAATGCCATGGGCGACTCGATTGCCATTGGCGACGCCGCCGAGCATATCGCCGGCTTCTGCCTGCTCAACGACTGGTCAGCGCGGGATATCCAGGCCTGGGAATACCAGCCGCTGGGGCCGTTCCTGTCCAAAAGCTTTATCACCAGCATCTCGCCGTGGGTGGTCACCGCCGAAGCCCTGGAACCGTTCCGCAAGGCCCAGCCCGCACGCCCGGCCGGTGACCCGCAGCCGCTGCCGTACCTGCTGGACACCCGTGACCAGGCCGCTGGCGGTTTTGATATCGAACTGGAAGTGCTGCTCACCACGGCTGCGATGCGCGAGCAGAACCTGCCAGCCCATCGCCTGACCCTGAGTAACACCCAGCACATGTATTGGACCGTGGCGCAAATGGTCGCGCACCACAGTGTCAACGGCTGCCAGTTGCAGGCCGGCGACCTGTTTGGTTCCGGCACCTTGTCGGGCCCTGAGGCCGGCCAGTTCGGCAGCCTGCTGGAAATCACCGAAGGCGGGAAAAAGCCGATCGAACTGGCCTCGGGCGAGGTGCGCAAGTTCCTTGAAGACGGGGACGAAATCATCCTGCGTGCCCGCTGCCAGCGTGATGGATTTGCCTCCATCGGTTTCGGCGAATGCCGCGGCACCGTGGTCGCCGCGCGCTAAGAGGGCAGGGGCATGGAACTCTATACCTACTACCGTTCCACGGCGTCCTATCGGGTGCGCATCGCGCTGGCACTCAAGGGCCTGGCGTTCACCGCGCTGCCGGTCAACCTGCTGGTACCCAAGGGCGGCGCCAATCGCCAGCCCGAGTACCTGGCGATCAACCCACAAGGCCGGGTCCCGGCCTTGCGCACCGATGAGGGCGAGCTGCTGATCCAGTCGCTGGCGATCATCGAGTACCTGGATGAACGTTATCCACAGCCCGCGCTGCTGGCCGAGGACCTGGCGACCCGCGCCCACGAGCGCGCGGTGGCCGCGATCATCGGCTGTGATATTCACCCGCTGCACAACTCCAGCACCCAGAACCTGTTGCGCCAGTGGGGGCATGACGAGGAGCAACTGCTGGAATGGATCGGGCATTGGATCAGCCAGGGCCTGGGCGCCGTCGAGCAATTGATCGGCGACCAGGGTTACTGCTTTGGCGAGCAGCCTGGCTTGGCGGATACCTTCCTGATCCCTCAGTTGTACGCGGCGGAGCGCTTCAAGGTGGCGCTGGACAGCTACCCACGGATCCTGCGTGTCGCGGCCTTGGCAGCCAAACATCCCGCCTTCATCCAGGCCCACCCCTCCAACCAGCCTGACACCCCCTAGATCAATGTGGGAGCTGGCTTGCCTGCGATGGCGGTGTTGACTGACACACCGCCATCGCAGGCAAGCCAGCTCCCACAAGTGATACCCCATAAAAATAAAATAGGTACCTTGCGATGCACAATCAGATTGCCAGCTTTCGCGCGGCACTCGACGCCCGTCCGGTGTCGCGCTATCAGTGGTTGATTCTTCTGTTGTTGGCGTTGTTGCTGGTGACCGATGGCTACGATGCCCAGGTGCTGGGTTATGTAGTGCCGGCACTTGCCCAGGACTGGGGCCTGGAAAAAGCCGCCTTCGGCCCAGTATTCAGTGCCAACCTGCTGGGGTTGACCCTTGGCTCCCTGGCGGTGACGCCCTTGGCGGATCGCTTCGGCGTGCGCCGCATTTTGCTCGCTTGCGTGCTGATCTACGCCAGTCTCACGGTGTTGATGGTGTTCGCCATTTCCCTCGAAACGCTGATGGTCGCGCGTTTTATCTGCGGTATTGGCATGGGCGGCGCGATGCCCAGTGCCATGGCCTTGATGTCGGAGTATTCGCCACCGCGCATGCGCACCTTGATGGTGACGTTGGCGGCGTGTGGTTTTTCTTTCGGCGGGGCGGCGGGTGGCTTTGTCGCGGCGGGCTTTATCGACAGCTTCGGCTGGCAGGCGGTGTTCCTCGCGGGTGGCGTGACGCCATTGCTGCTGTTCCCGTTTCTGGCATGGCTGCTGCCTGAGTCCTTACCACGTTTGTTGCGCGATGCGCCGCCCTATGCGCGCCTGCAAAAAGTCACGGCGCGCATGCTGCCCGGCTGGCAGGCACCGGCGGCCAGCGAAGAACAGAGTCGCCAGGAGCAGGGCAGCAAGCTGACGGTGGTGGAGTTGTTTCGCAACGGCTATGCGCGGCCGACGTTGCTGATTTGGTCGACCTTTTTCGTCAGCCTGATCCTGCTGTATTTCATGATCAGTTGGTTGCCGTCACTGTTGCTGGAAAGTGGCATGGCCATGAATAAAGCCAACCTGGTGACCTCTATGTTCCTGTTCGCCGGCACCTTGGGCGCGATTGGCATGGCCTGGTTTGCCGACCGCCTGAAAAGCAAAGTGCGCTTGCTCTCGGCTGTGCTGGCGGCCGCAGCGGTGTGCACGATTCTGCTAGGGCTCAATCACGACAACCCGCATTACCTGGTGGCGTTTGTATTTGCGGCGGGCTTTTGCATCATCGGCGGCCAGTTGACCCTCAATGCGTTCGCCAGCAACTTCTATCCAGCCCATGTGCGGGCCACGGGCACGGGGTGGGCGTTGGGTGTCGGGCGCTTTGGTTCGATCCTGGGGCCGCTGTTTGGCAGCATGCTGCTGGCGATGCATGTCCCGGTGCAGCAGATTTTCTTCTTCTGCGCGATTCCGGCGGTGATTGCTGCGTTGTTGATCATTCAGGTGCGTTCGCCCGGGGCCACGACGCCAAAAGATTCACTGCGTGGCGATATCCTCAAAACCTGAAGAGCACCATGCTTACCTGGGGGAGCTGTCGAGCCCCGGCGAGGCTGGGATGGGGGCGACGCGGTTTAACGGTCGGCCCCCTTCAATGCACCACCGCGCCAGGTGGCAGGTGGCCCAGGCGTTCAGTCAGGCGCAGCCGCTGCACCGGGTCTTCACTGAGCAACAGCGCATGCTCAAGATCGAAGCGCTCGGCATTCGGGCAATCCAGGTGCTTGTACAGACTGGCCCGCGCCAGATAGTCAGCGGCATTGGCGTCGCCCAGTTCCAGCACCCGTTCGGCATCGATCAGCGCAGCCAGGTGATTGTCATTGGCCACGTGCAGTTGCCGCAGGTTTCGCGACAGCCGTTGCAGGATCAGCCGCGGCTCGGCGCTGCGCAAGTGTTCGGCTTGCAGCTTGAGATTGGGGCCGTACTGACGTTGCAGCAATTCGCGGCAGTCGTTGGGGTACAGCCGCCGCCCGCCACAAGGATCGAGTAAATGATCGGCACCGCTCACCCGTAGCAGGAAGTGCCCCGGAAAGTTGACCCCAACCATGGGAATCTCCAGGCGCCGCGCCAACTCCAGGGCAATCAGGCCCAGGGCCAGGGGTTGCCCGCGTCGGCGCTGCAACACCTTGTCCAACAGTGCGGCGGCGGGGCGCAAGGGGGTAAAGTCATCCTGGGCGAACCCCAGGTCATTCATTATCCGCAGCAACGGCTGGCCCAACTCATCGGCCGGCAGCAGCGGCATGCCAAGGCTGACCTGCTGATGCAGCACCGCGAAGTCAGCCAGGATCACCCGTGGCTCCACAGCAGGGTCATGCTCGGCGGCGATCCATAAGGCGGCTTCGAAGAGCGCCGGAGGCGAGCGGTGCAGACAGTCGAAAAAGGCTTGGCGGGGATTCATTGCATTCTCCGTCGGATGTCCCGTTTTAGCCTTGCCGAGAACTTTCGTCCAGTTTCTTAGGACCAGGCCTACTTGGTTATGTCGCAAATCCCGTAATTACGGGCTGCTTATTCCTGCTCGCTCCGGCAACCTTTTCCCGGCGGCCTATACTTGGCGACTACAAGTAGTCATTCGGGAGCTTGACGATGTTTGCTCTCATGCACAGCACCCGCCTTGAATCCCTACACCTGAGCGTTGACCCGGTGACCGGGTTGAAGGCGGTCATTGCCATTCACAGCAGTCGCCTGGGGCCGGCCCTTGGTGGCTGTCGCTACCTGGCCTATCCCGACGACGAAAGCGCTGTGGCCGACGCCGCACGCCTGGCCCAGGGCATGAGCTACAAAGCCGCGCTGGCCGGCTTGCCAGTGGGCGGCGGCAACGCGGTGATCATCCGTCCCGCCCATGTGGAAAGCCGCGCCGCGCTGTTCGAAGCCTTCGGCCGATGTATCGAGCAACTTGATGGCCGCTACATCACCGCCATCGACAGCGGCACCTCCGTGGCCGATATGGACTGCATCGCCCAGCACACACGTTTTGTCACCAGCACCACTGCCGCCGGCGACCCGTCGCCCCATGCGGCCATGGGCGTATTCGCCGGCATCCGCACCGCCGCCATGGCCCGCCTGGGCAGCGACAACCTGGAAGGCCTGCGTGTGGCAATCCAGGGCCTGGGCAACGTCGGCTACGCCCTGGCCGAACAACTGCACGCCGCTGGCGCTGAGTTACTGGTCAGCGATATCGACCCTGGCAAAGTGCAACTGGCCATGGAGCAACTGGGCGCCCACCCGATTGCCAACGACGCCTTACTCAGCACCCCATGCGACATCCTCGCGCCCTGCGGCCTGGGCGCGGTGCTCAATCGCCAGAGCGTCGCCCAACTGCGCTGTGCTGCCGTGGCCGGCTCGGCCAGCGCGCAACTGACCCACCTGCCAGTGGCTGACCAATTGGAAGCGCGCGGCATCCTCTACGCGCCGGACTATGTGATCAACTCCGGTGGCCTGATCTACGTCGCCCTCAAGCATAGTGGCGCGGACCTGGCGACCATCACCGCACACCTGTCCAACATAGGCACCCGCCTGACCGAAATCTTCGGCCACGCCCAAGCCGAAAAACGCTCACCCGCCCGAGTGGCCGATGAACTGGCCGAGCGCCTGTTGTACGCCTAGCACTTATTAAAAAGGCCCTGAATCATCGATTCAGGGCCTGTTCAATTCGGGCTTTATTCCGCCGCCGGGTTCAGCAGTTCGGACAACGCGTCCGGCTGGCTCTTGAACGCCTTGGCAAACACATCGCGATTCTTCGCCATGTAGATCCCGGCTTCCTCCACCTGCTGCTCACTCAGGGACGGCACGGCTTTTTGCAACACTTCTGCGAGCAACTCAGCGAGTTCAAGCATCTTGTCATGACGGTCAGCTTCGGCTTTATCCATGAACAAACGCTCCAGATCTCGGCTGCTGCGGTATACCACTTCGACGGCCATTCACCACCTCACATGCCTTCACGATAGTTGTCTATTGCGACTACTGTATTTATATACAGCTAAAAGGATAAGCCAATCCAGGGGGTTTGGGTAGCAGCTTTTTAATGTAGTCGGGAAATGGCAGGTTGCCACTAGAGAAAACGCTTACTTCACGCTGCGGTTACGACGCGCAGCGGCGCTTACCAATGACGATTCACCCATCGGTATTAGCTTTGAGTTTTTCTGTTGTTAGCGTCATTCAATTGATTGAAGTGCCTCATATCAACCCGCCATCATCTCACTCTGCAATCCCTGGCCTTTTTTCTGCATGCCTAACTATCGTCACGCCGAACGGGCATTATCCGATCCGCCGTGAGGCACGAGGCAGGTGTTGGCCGGGTTGGCTATTTTTTAAACAGTGGTGGTGAGTAATGACAGAAATGAAGTGGGCCGACAAAGTGCGCAAAAGCCTGCACGCGAACGCAGATTCCCTAGGCAACCTGGCAGTGGAGGCGTTTCACTATCTGGCGCTTTTTGGTATCGGTGCAATCACCGCCTATGCGGCAATAATGACCTTTATCGACATGTTGCAAAAAGGCGGCATCAGCGTGGATGACATCCTGCTGCTGTTTATCTACCTGGAGCTGGGCGCCATGGTGGGGATCTATTTCAAGACGAAGGTATACGTTACTAACATTTTTATTTCGGACGACAAACGACCGAAAGCCCTGCTCATTCTAGGTTTTTGCTTGCATAGGCGAAGCTCAAAGGCTAACCCGTGCCATACGATATCGGCTCGGTAAATTTTTGTTACAGGCTCAACACGGGCTATGCACGCATGATGGCTTTCAGCTATTGCGTAAGGGGGTTGTTACCGGTAGCCTCGCCGTGCATCCCTTGCCTACGATTAAACTGGGTTGTTCAAATGCGACCCGATTCAGCAATGCTAGAAGCAACAGCCAGTGGTTCCATTGGCTTTACGATGATACCTATGAGTCTATAGGGTGAAACGCAGGCGAGGGATGCATTTTGAAACTAGACTCGACTTTGAGTGTCGATGGACTTGCTAGCTTGTTAGGTACGAGCTATATAAAAATAAAGCATTTTTATTATAAACCAAATACTTCTGCCTATTACTCCACGTTTGAAATAGATAAAAAGAGCGGTGGAAAGCGCAAAATAATGTCGCCTGAAGAAAGGCTGAAAACTTTGCAGCGCCGTTTAAAATTGCTTCTTGAAGGTGTGTATGTTTCCAAAAAACAGGTTAATGCTTTTGTAAAAGATAGGTCCATAGTTACTAACGCCAAAAGCCATACACGTAAAAAGTTTGTGCTCAATATTGATTTGGAAGATTTTTTTACTACTATTACATTTGCTCGCGTCAGAGGTTTGCTAATTGCCAAGCCTTACGCTTTACAACCAAGTGTGGCGACTGTAATTGCGCATTTAGCTACCGTGCATGGATTCCTGCCGCAAGGCTCACCTTGCTCTCCTATTTTATCTAATATGGTCTGTAGCTCTATGGACCGACAGCTATTAAGTTTGGCCAAGGCGCATAGGGCAGAATATAGCAGATATGCGGATGATATTAGCTTTTCGTTTTACGACAATCTGCAATTTATTTCGGAAGATATTGTAGAGACAGTCAAGAGCGATGGTTTACATAATCATTATCAATGCCAAACTGGTCAAGCATTGGAGTCGATTATTCTAAGATCGGGATTCAAAATAAATGAGTCTAAAGTTAGGTTGCAAGGTCGATACGAACGCCAGGTAGTTACTGGGCTGGTTGTAAATAAAAAAGTTAATGTTGATAGGCAATATATCCGCAAGACGAGTGCAATGATTCACTCCATTTCAACTGATGGGCTTACTCTTGCTCGAGAAAAATTTAAGAGTAAAGTAAAAGATTCTTCCGTAATGTTAGACGCGCATCTCCAAGGTCGCTTGCTGTTTATTAAGCAAGTTGTCACCGTGGATAGCGTTGTATATAAACGGCTGGCAAAGAAATTTAATCTTTTGGAGATAGATTACAAGGTTCCTCTGGGTAAATCTAAAAGTGTCCGTGGTCTTGAGTCTAGGCGATATAGTAAGTGGTACGATGAAAGGTGCTGGGTAATAGAATCAGAGTTATCCACTGCTGAAGAGTTTGACTGTTCTCAAGGAACTGGATTCGCAATAAAAGGAGGTTACATAATAACCTGTGCGCATGTAGTCAAGCTGAAAGGGGGCATCGCTAACGATATAAGTTTGTGTCGCGTGTCGAAACGCGGAGAAGTATATAAGGCTTCCGTCATTGTCTGTGACGACAATAGGGATTTGGCTGTTTTAAAAATTGTAGAGCCTGCTTTGGCGATTTTGCCGTACTTTGATATGTCTGAAACCATTGCTGATATTGGCGATGGGGTGGATATTTTAGGATTTCCCAATGATAAACTTGGTGCTACCCATGTAGGGCGCCAAAAAGTATCCGTTCGTAATAAATTTGCTATATCTGCTGTGACGTTTTGCCAAATAGATAAGGAACTTTATTCTGGTAATAGCGGAGGGCCAGCTTTAAATGATGATGGTGACTTGATTGGGGTTGTTACTAGTGGGAATGATGGTGGGGGCTTCAATGACCATAGCCGTTTTGTCTGCATTTCAGAGTTGAAAAAGGTACTCCAGGATTTGGTCGTAGCGGCTAATGAACAAGCTCTTGCATGATTATTATATGATAAAGCAAATTCTGAATGCTTTATTTACAAGAGGCAATGATTTTATGACAGATATTAAATGGGCGGAACGGCTGCGCAAGAACCTTCACAGTGGGGCTGATTCAATTGGGAATTTGGTCGTCGAAGCTTTTCATTACTTAGCTCTGTTTGGCATTGCAGCAATTACGGTGTGGGCTGCAATTAGCGCTTTTATTGGAATGCTTGGGCAGGAAAAAATAAGTATTGATGATATATTGCTGCTTTTCATCTACCTAGAACTGTTAGCGATGAGCGGAATTTATTTTAGAACAAATCACATGCCTTTGCGGTTTTTGCTGTATATCGGAGTTACAGCATTGATTAGGCTTTTGATTAGCGACGTCTCTCATCACAACGCGCCAGACCTTGGGATTATCTACGTTTGTGGCGGTGTATTGCTTTTGGCATTTTCCATTCTGGTAGTTAGGTTCTCATCTTCTAAATTTCCATCTGTTAGAGATAAGGTGGATAGTTGAATTTTAAAATGTATGCGAGCTTTAAAAAGGACTTTGCGGAGTGAGTTATTGAATTTAGTTACTTATGTTTATGGGTTTTTAGATGCTTGATTGTGGCAGGCAGTGAAGGTAGAGGTTGAAAATTTAATAGTTATATAAGAGGCCTCAAGGTGGGCGCATATGGAGTGCAATATTGAAAGTAGTTAAATTTTCTTTCTTGTCAGGATGCTAATCTGCACAGCATAATTAAGATTGGTTCACTAATGGGGTTTTTCCAATGAGTAATACACCGCTATCAAGCGCTGAACATGGCAAAATTTTGCTATTTATCCTTCTCATGATTCCTACGCTATTTTTCGTGGGGATACTGCCTATTTTGTTCTTGATAATAGGCTTTATCATGCTTCGTAGAAATAAAGACTTTTCATATGTCGATATGGCTGTTCGTGGTGCAGCAATTTACATGTGGATTGGTTTTTTAATTTGCGCTGGTGTCGTTGCGTGGAACGCCATGACTTGGGATAAGTCCAATTCATATCAAAGCCGTTATGCGGCTGAGCTGATGCAGAGTTTTTCCATCGTTGCGGCGATTTTTTTTGGTTATAAATTTTCACTTACAAAGCTTCTTTTTGAACCACTTGCTGCACATAAAGGGTGGGTTGAGCTAAATGGTGTATTTTCTAGTAAAGCTAAGAATAAAGAAGCTGAAATAGATATCATCAAAGGTGAACGCCTGAAATCTTTCTCTGTTGCGGATGAGTTGATAAAGTGGGCGAAGTTGAAAGAGGATGGGCATATCTCTGAACAGGAATTCAATGACGCTCGCAAGAAGCTTCTGCATAGGGAATGAATAATTCAGCTAGAGCCCGCCTGCCTGGTGGGCTTCTAGGTGTGTTAGCTAAAACACTCTTCAAGGTTGTTGTTTTGAATATTTTATTTACGAGTAGTTCGGTTTTTTGGAAAAGTCTTTAGTGTGGGGCGGATTTTCTTAATTTTTTCCAAAATAAGTTAGAGTTTTAAGTGGTTCAGTTTCCGTTCAATCCACTATCCCTAGTTAATAGTCTGCGCTTCCAATGGATTTCTTTGAGCATCATTTCTTCCGTGCCTGTGTGCTTGTCGGCAATTTCTAAAATGCTGAATCTAAAGTTTTCTGCGAAGTTTTCACCACGCGTTTTGTGAAGTTCGCGAATGCGTTTGTTTTCACCGTGTCCATTTTTCGAGTACGTGGCCCATCTATCCCACAATCCTCCTGTGCCAGTGGCAGAGCCCACATAAAGCTGGTGTTCACCATCTGTTCTGTCTGAGATGAGATACACACCTGCCACGCTCGACAGCGCCGTTTGCCAAGATTCGAGACTCTGATTAACAATAATTTTCAGTTCGCGATGGCTAACGTCCACCTCTTTGAATCCGGGGAATTTGCCGACTGTCATTGGTTTTTCAAGAATCGAGGAAACTACCATGCTTTTCAGGCACGTCTCGAGATAGAGATAATTAGCCCGTGGCTTGGTGTAGTCGAGAATCAAGCGTCCATCAAGCTCTGCGAATTCTGGAACTCGGCGGTAGTCGTACACGTATTCACGATTCTCCTTCACACCCTTCATTTCACAGGCTTTTAGCGAGTCGTAAACGCCAGCTAGTGTGCTGTTCGCGAAATAAATTTTCTAATTTTTCACCTACACTTCAGGTGTCATTCCTCCCTTGGAGAGTTTCAGGTGAGCGCACTGGACATTACGCTTAGCCCCGAAGAAAAGGCCGAACT